>JAIRTU010000174.1 GCA_031254735.1 Bacteroidales bacterium
TATCCTTATGCCAGAATGGCGGCTCGCAAATTGGACGAATACGATAAACTTTTGGCAAAAATCCCCGACACAAAAGAACAAAAACGTTTGATGAAAGTAGCTGAAAAAGAGCTGAAAAAAGATTTTTCCAAAGAAATTGAAAACCTTACCTTTTCGCAGGGAATTATCCTGCTGAAATTGGTAGACCGGGAAACAAGCAAAACCACTTATCAAATTGTGGACGAACTGCGGGGAAGTTTTCGGGCATTCTTTTATCAGGCAATTGCCAAACTGTTTAAATACGACCTCAAAGCAAAATACGACCCCAACGGTAAAGATCGGGAAATAGAAAAAATTGTTCGCATCATAGAAGAAGAATATGCGTATTCCAAATAAAACAATTCCCTGCAATCGATATATTTAAAGAATTTCGCGGATTCTGTTTATCATAAACATCTTGTCATCTGTCAAATTGCCGAAGCGTCAGGCATTCTTTTTGGTGGCTTCGATTGCTTCTTCCAATATTTTGTCAAACATATCGGCGCCGGCTTTTTTGATGATATTTTCTTCCGTTAAAATATGGATAATACGTTGTGCTTCATCAATGTCGTGTTTTGCCTGTTTGAACACATCTTCTTCCGACAAAGTTATGCGAGCGTGCTTTTCGGCGATTGCCTGCATGGCAACTTTGGCGGCTGTCATCGGGTAGACTTCGCTCTCTGTCATGTTCGGAATAATATTGTCGGGAGAAATTCCTCTGTTTTCGGCAAATTGAGCAATGGCATGAGCCGCAGTTATTGCCATACTGTCGGTTATCTTGCGAGACTGCACCAGCAACGTCCCTTTCAACACAGAAGGGAAACATACCGAATTATTTACCTGATTGGGAAAATCGCCTCTTCCTGTTGCGACAATATACGCACCTGCTTGCTTGGCGGTGTGCGGATAAATTTCAGGAACAGGATTGGCACAGGCAAACACAATGGAACGTTGCGCCATTTTTGAAATCCATTCAGGCTTAATCGTATTCGGTCCCGGTTTCGACAGGGCAATTACAACATCGGCGTCGGTAAAAGCTTCTTCTATGTCGGTTATGCCGTTGGGATTGGTTTTCAGGCACAATTCCCATTGCCGGTAAAACAGGGGATTGTTTTTATAGTCTTCTCTTGCGGCATTCAACGAGCCGTCGGCGTCAAACATCACGATCTTTTTTGGGTCGGCGCCATCGGCAATTGCCAATCGCACGATGCTTGTGTTGGCAGCACCCGCACCAAAAAACACCATGTTGACGTCCGCGATATTTTTTTCGGCTAATTTCAACGCATTGATCAATGCCGCCAATGTTATGCAGGCTGTTCCCTGTGCGTCGTCGTGCCAGACAGGTATGTCGCATTTTTCCTGCAACTCGTCCAGCACCTTGAAACAATTGGGTTGAGAAATATCTTCCAGATTGATTGCCCCGAAACTGTGTTGCAGCATGGTTCCGAAAGTTATCAGACGGTCGGCAGCATTTTTTCCTGTTTCGTCCTTGCTGTCAACGCACAAAGCCACGGCGTCTATTCCGCCTAAATATTTCATCAGAAAAGCTTTGCCTTCCATTACGCCCAAACCGCCCGGAGGAGTACAATCGCCGTCGCCCAACACACGTGTGCTGTCGCTCAAAACGGCAACCAGATTGTTGCGACTGCTCAATTGATACGATAAATTGTTATCGTCGCGTATGCCGGTAGAAACTGCCGAAACGCCGGGGGTGTACCATGCGTTGAGCCAATGAAATCCCTCCATCGGAATTTTGGGTATGGTCTGCATCTTTCCGTTGTAAAAAGCGTGTATTTGTAATGATAACTTCTTATAAAATAATGTTTTACAAAAAGATTTTTGTTCTTCGGAAAAAGAAGCAGGAAACAATTCCTGCAAATTGCTTAAATCTCTTTTTAATTTGCCCATTTCTGTACGATTAATTTATCTGCAAAAGTAGCATAAAGTTTACAAAGATGAGCCTAAAACGGTTTACTTCAAATAATAATCTTTGAAAAAGGTATCGTAGAGGTCGCGTTTGTCTCTTTCCCGGTGAAAGAGCGTGTAATTGTTGTCGGAAATAACGTATATCTTCGTGTTTGGTGTGCTTTGAAGATATTCCACGTATTTTTTATCTGCTTTCAACACGTTGTAATAATCCATTGCTTTGCTTTTGTTTTCAAAGCGGGAAACGGTAACCATTTGAACGTCGTCTTCAATATAAAAACTGTTTATCTCAAACCGTTGCAGCCTGAAAAAATCGCTGTTGAAGTCGGTCAGATTTTCTTTCAGCTTGGGAATATTCACATCTTTGATGTTGGCAATGACAATCACAAAATGAAAACGACTTGCATCATACGTATACAAAGGTCTTTCTTCCATTGGCAACTGTCCGTTTTCGGCAGTATCTGCAATGGTTTGGGGCGTCTGCGACTGCATTTGTTTCAAGGCTTCCAAAACGCCTGTTGCGGCGGTGTCGATGGCGGTGGCGGGATAATTTTTTGTTATATCCGTCAACAAGGCACGTAAGGTGTCGTTTCCATACAGTTTACCCAAAGAAAGAGCTTTCAGATAATCGAATTTGGGGCTGAGTGCGGGCGTGGGATATTTTTCCAGACCTGTATTTGCCAATTGAACGGTATTAAAATAATTTTCTTCTACAAAAGCATTGTAAACAGACACATAAAAATGTTCTCCCTCTTTGCTTTTCAATGCCACTTCTTTGTAATAATCGGGGTCTTGAATTATTTTCGCATAGTTGGAATTGGGAAATTCTTGCAGAATAATATTTTTATAGTATTCGCTTTGGGTTTCATTTTTCAGATAGGCGTGGGTTTCGTAAAGTTGAAAACAGACAGGCGCTTTCAGTTTATGGTCGGCAAAGCGAGACAAAAATTCTTCCCACTGTTTAACGGCGTTGGGATAATCGTATAAATCGTCGCTGTATATAAAACCGGAGTTAAACAAGCCGGTAACTATCATCTCGTTGGAGGCTTGCATTTGTTCTTCGGTAAAAGGAACATCTTGCAAATAAAAGTCCCGGTTTTGAGGATTGGTAATTCTTCCTTTGGAAGCCGATTTATCGGTTTGTGCCAATTCGTCGTCTTCTGCCTTTTCTTCATCGTCCGTATTTTCCGTATCGTTTTCGTAGGCGAACATATCCACCACTTCTATATCGCTGAGAAACCAATAATCTTCCAGCGTGCGGCTTCCCCAATGTTTCCTGAACTCCTGTTGTCCCTTCTTGACTTGCATCGGGTTGTAAAATATCCACGAGCCGGCATCGGAAACATTTTGTCTTTCGCGAGATCTTTTAGAGATTTCCATCATCTCTGCTTTCTTTTCTTCGTCGGCAATGCGGGCAGCTTCACGTTCGTTGTAAGCGTCGATCAGTCCGTCTACATACACATTGCGTTCTTCTTCGCTCATGCGAGCCATGCGTTGAAGACTGTCCTGTGCTTGTACCAACATCAGATTTTCCACCAGATTTTTCAAAATGGTGGCTCTTTCTTTTATCTCTGTATAATCAGGAAAAGTTTGCGGAATAATCTCAACAATAATCTCGTAATATTTTTGAGATTCAATAAATTGATTTCTGTCGAAATACAGCTCTGCCAACTGCAAGGCAGAAACCGTTTTTTGATATTGATTGTCAACACTCCAATAAACAGAGGCTTCCAGATTGCTGATAGCCGCTTCCACATCTTCGTCCATTAAATCCAATTGAGCAAAAGCATAAAATATTTGGTCTTTGTAATGTTCATTTATCTCATCTTTCAGCAACTTTTTCAGCCTGTTTCTTGCCAACTCTCTGCTTTTTTCGTCATTTGCACCGCATAAGGCAAGATTGAGCGTTGCGTTAAAGTCCATTTCGTAGGTAGGATTTTTCTTTAACACTTTGGCATACTGTTCGGCAGCATCTTGTCGTTGACCCAAGGCTTGATAAGTCTGTCCCAAAATAAAACGAACACGTGTTTTGAAATCTTTTTCCAACTTTCGATGTTTCAACAACTCCGAAAGATACACCGTAGCCATTTCATAGTCTTTTTGTTTCAGCAGAAATTCGGCATAAGTCGCTTCCCAATGTTGTCGGTGTTTTTTGTCTTTGCTTTCCGAAACAGGGATACGTCCTTCTTCGAGGCAAACCTCTGCTTCGTCCATTCTGTCCATAACCAAATTGGTGCGGGCTTTCCA
>JAIRTU010000037.1 GCA_031254735.1 Bacteroidales bacterium
CGTATATCCTTGTTGTTCCAAAACGTGTTTTATCTGTTTTTTTGTTTCAAATCCGGCATGATCGGACGCTATCAGTACTGTTTCCATTGTGAATAATAATAACTTATAATGAATATAAAAACCGTGCAAAGATACAACTTTTACGAAAGGAAAAACAGGGAACAACAAAAATCGCAAAATACGAATTGCGGTGTTCGGATTATCCGTCCGGAGCCTAAGCCGAACATTACGCTTTGCCGTTTCGGACGAGCGGATTATTCACTATTCACTATTCGTTATTCACTATTCACTCGTTACGTTTTCTGCTGTTCCGTGTTATTTTCTTCTTTTATCTTTCTTCCGAAAAAAAGAATTGGCGGTAGGTCTAATATATTCCTTTGTGTTGTCGTTATAGTGCAAATGTATCGGGCGAAAAATGGTGTTTTGCCCGAAAACAAAAGATAATCGGGTGTAAGAAAATTTTTAAATAGAAAAAAGATGAATAAAAGAATTTTAGGTATCGGTATGGGATTGCTGTTGTTGGTGTGCGGCTGTAAAGACGAAAAGCAGAAATTCAGAGAGAAAGCCTCGGCAAGCATTGCCTCTTATGTGGAACAAAACATGCAAGATTTTAGCATTGACAGCATTTCCATTTTGGGAATCGACAGTTTCACGCATTTGGATTATGCGTATTTCCGAAAGGTGATATTGAAAAATCACGAGTCGAATATTCTTTCCAACGAACTGCTTTACACAGAAGCGCAAACCGAACAGGACTACGAAATGCAAGAAAAACTGCAAGCCTCTTTGCGGAAAATTCATGCACAAATCACCGAATGCGACAACATTATGCTCAACCCAACCACCGACACGCTTACTGTTCACTATTTTTTTGTCGCCACCAATATTTACGGCAAACAAGGCGATGTTCCGCAACATCACAGTATCGGTTTTCCCATGGATGAAAATTTCAAGATACAGGAAATTGATTTGGGAGATAATTGATCGAAGAAAAGAAAGTTTGCTTTGACAAAAACATTTTCTTGTAATTTTGCAGAAATACCGTCAAGATGAGAGAACGCAAACCGGATTGGTTAAAAATAAAGTTGGAAGCAGGAGGAGAATATCCCAAAATAAAAAAGATAGTAGAGCTGAACAAACTGCATACCATTTGCAGCAGCGGAAAATGTCCCAACATCGGGAAATGCTGGAATATGGGAACGGCTACCTTTATGATTTTGGGCGATATTTGTACCCGCAGCTGTAAGTTTTGTGCCACAAAAACAGGAAAACCTCTCCCGCCCGATACGGACGAACCGCAAAAAGTAGCCGAAAGCGTCTATAAAATGCAGTTGAAACATTGTGTGATTACGTCGGTCGATCGAGATGATCTGCAAGATAAAGGATCGGCATTTTGGGCAGAGACCATTCGTTCTATCCGAAAGAAAAATCCTAAAACGCTGATAGAAGTCCTTGTTCCCGATTTCGACAATACAGATGAATATCTGGAAACCGTCTTTGCGGCAAAGCCCGATATTTTTGGGCATAATATGGAAACGGTAAAACGCCTGTCGCCATTGGTGCGAAGTCGGGCGAAATACGATACAAGTCTGGCAGTATTGCAAAAAGCCGCTTCCTGCGGACAGATCACCAAATCGGGCATTATGGTGGGCTTGGGCGAAACCGAAGAAGAAGTGGAAGAAGTGTTGAGCGATTTACGCAAGGCGAAATGTCAGATGATTACTGTCGGGCAGTATTTGCAGCCGACAAAAAACAATCTTTCCGTAACCGAATACGTAACGCCCGAACAGTTTGAGAAATATCGTCAACTCGGCTTGAAAATGGGCTTTGGGAGTGTGGAAAGCGCCCCTCTGGTGCGTTCGTCTTTTATGGCGGAACGCAGTTTTATCCATTCTAAAATTCAAAAATAACCGCCAATGACTTCAAACATACAATATATAGATTGGGGTGTGATCGATTATCAAGAGGCGTGGAAACAACAAAATATATTCTTCGACGAATTGGTTGCGTTGAAATCGGATTTTAATAATCTTCCTTCGGAAAACATCAATCAACGGTTTATTCTCTGCGAACACCCTCATGTGTATACGTTGGGCAGAAACGGACAGAGCAACAACCTGCTTGTCAACGATGAATTTATGAAGAAAATCAATGCTTCGTATTATCACATCGACCGAGGAGGAGATATTACCTATCACGGACCCGGACAAATTGTCGGTTATCCTATTTTGGACTTGGAACAGCTGCATTTATCGCTGAAAGAATATATTCACTGTGTCGAAGAGATGATTATTCTCACACTGAAAGAATACCGCATCGAGGCTTCCCGAATGAAAGGTGCAACAGGCGTTTGGATAGATGTGAACGGAAACAGTCCCCGCAAAATCGGTGCTATCGGAGTGCGGGCAAGCCGTTATGTTACCATGCACGGATTTGCTGTGAATATCCACACCGATTTGTCTTATTTTTCGTATATCAATCCGTGCGGTTTTGTCGATAAAGGCGTTACTTCCATGGAGAAAGAACTTCAAAAGCCTGTGGACAAAGAAGAAGTAAAACAACGATTATATTTTCATTTTTGCTCGTTGGTTTGCAAATAGATACTGCCTTTACATCTTGATATTTTAAGGATGTTTACAGAGGGGAAAGCAACAGATATTTTGGGTTACGGCAGCATAGGAAAGTTGTTGTTCAACTATTCTCTCCCTGCGATTGCCTCTATGAGCATCGCTTCGCTTTTCAATATTATCGACAGGATTTTTATCGGACAGGGCGTAGGCTCGTTGGCAATTGCAGGATTGGCTATTACCTTTCCGATCATGAATTTGGCTTCTGCCTTTGGTTCTTTGGTAGGCTCCGGAGCTTCCACCATGATTTCCATACGTTTGGGAGAACAGCGAACAGATTCTGCCACCCGTTTTTTGGGCAATGCTGTTGTTGTGAGCATGATTATCGGCGGCATATTCACAGGATTGGGACTGTATTTCTTAGACCCGATTTTGTTTGCCTTCGGCGCAAGCGAAAACACCATTATGTATGCTCGCGATTTTATGCAGGTTATCCTCTGCGGCAATATCTTTTCGCACACTTATTTTTGTCTGAACAATATTCTTCGTGCAACAGGCTACCCCAAAAAAGCCATGAAAATCACCATTATGACGGTTGGTGTAAATTTGATCTTAGCCCCTGTTTTCATCTTTTGGCTTCATTGGGGAATAAAAGGAGCGGCATGGGCAACCGTTATCGCTCAAATAACGGGACTTATGGTGGTGATTACGCATTATTTCAACAAAAACAACACTCTGTATTTCCGCGAAGGATTTTTTGAACTGCGGGCAGGTGTTGTCGGGCGTATCTTTGAAATGGGCATGTCGTCTTTTTTGATAAATGTTTGTGCCTCTGCGGTTGTTATCGTTTTGAATTTCAGTCTGAAAAAACATGGCGGCGATCTTGCCATAGGTGCTTACGGAATTATCAACAGCATTTTGGGCTTGGTGGCATTGGTCATTTTTGGATTTAACATGGGAATGCAGCCCATTGCAGGTTATAACTATGGCGCAAAACAATACGACAGAGTGCTGTTGACGCTTAAATATTCGCTTGTTGTCGGGACGTGTATCAGTGTCTTTGGTTTTTTGCTCGGCGAGCTTTTTCCGTGGTACATCGCACGCTCTTTCACCAACGATGAAACCTTGATCCGTCTTACGGTGGAAGGATTGCGAATAACGATTTTGCTTTTTCCGCTGGTAGGAAGTCAGATTGTGGCGGCGAGTTTTTTTCAAGCCGTCGGGAAACCCAAAATATCTATTTTTCTGTCTATTTCTCGACAGATATTATTTCTGATTCCCGCATTGTTTCTCTTGCCGAATTTCTTCGGATTGCGAGGCGTTTGGATTGCATTGCCCATTTCCGATCTGATCGCTTCCGCCTTGACTGTCTTTGTGTTGTATGTTCATTACAAAAACATGAAACGAAAAATCGCCGGACAACGATCGATACTGCAATAGGAGTTTTGCCGGCTGCTGTTTCTGCCTCTGTTGTCCGAACCGGGGCTTTTGTCCGGAAGACAATATTTTCATAACCGCAGAAACCGATCCCCCGATCTATATAAAACGAATGAGCATGCGGTTTTATTGTGCTGTATTTTTGTAATTGTTTGATAATTATGCGTTTATGATGTATTTATTTTTTTGAGGTTTTAAA
>JAIRTU010000044.1 GCA_031254735.1 Bacteroidales bacterium
TAATGGTCAATGACGCACCACCGAAACATCATTGTTCCTTGTTTTCTTTGCTTAATGCTTCACGAAGATAATCCCATCGAATGATAAACACATCTACTTGTTCTATTTCGTGGGGGAGAATCAGACGGTAACGGATATTTTCCATATTGGCAAATTCAAGAAAAAGGGGTTTCAATATGTCGTAGGTCTGTATGTTTATCGGGAAGAGGAAATCCGGTTCTCTCGTTAAGCCGGTCGATTTCTGTTGCATGGTCTTTTTGAAGGAAGACCAAATTTTTTGTTCGTCATAAGGCTGTTCTTCCTGCGGTTCTTCATCGCCGAAGGCAAAAGAAAGCTGACTTCTGTCTATATTTTTTGACAAAACAAAACAGGCATTTGCGGTATTTTCGCTCAATAAATAGTTCTCTTTATGATGGTCTTTGTTGACAAGGCAAACCGAAAATTGCTCGGAAGCAGGGTCTTGATATTGGAAGACTTTAAAAACAAAATGTTGAGAATCCAAAACTATATCCATCGAAAACGCCGAGAGTTCAAAAAGATAATTTGTCTGTTTGAACAGCTCTACAAAAAAATCCAGCAAACCCAGTTTCGTCTGCACCGCAAGAAAGCAATAATGCTCGAATGTGTGTTTTATCGGACGAAATGTTATCTCTTTGTATAATTCTTTTCCGGTTATATCTCTTTGCGACATGTTTGTTTAAAAAATTATTTGCAAAAACACGGTATTATCTGTTGTTGTTCTGTTGTCTTGCTTCGTTCTGCGTGGCGTGCGTCGCGACTTTTCAACTCGAAAACAACGCCGCAGACACGTTTTATGTTAAACGGCGGCTGCTTTTTGCTTGGGCAGATCGTCTTTTCCCGTTACCTCGGCGTAAGCGGCGCAATAGCTGTTATAATCTGTCCCCATCGACATCGCACGGAGTATCGCTATCCGTTTGGCAATGGGAGGGTGGGTAGAAAACCATGCTGCTCGATGCGACGTTTTCTTTGTTTTGGGCTTGTTGATACACATTGCGGCTGCGATATGTCCCGGGTCGAACTTTTCGGTGTTTCCCGAAATTTTCTCCAACGCATTAGCCAGACTGTCGGGGTCTCGTGTGAAATTCACCGCCATTGTATCTGCCAGATATTCCCGTTTTCGAGACAGAGAAAAATAAAACAATTGTGCAAACAGCGGCGCAAGTATCGCCAACAATATCACGGCGGCAATAATTACCAATTGAATGGCGCCATTTCCTTCTTTGCTGTTGCTTCTTCGTCCGCCGCCCCAAATAAACGTCCGCAACATCAGGTCGGAAATGATAACAATGCTGCACAACATCACGCCGGCAAAAGTCATATACATCACATCTCGATTGTAAATATGCGACATCTCGTGAGCCATTACCGCCTGCATTTCTTGTCGGGTCAGTTTCTCTCGCAGTCCGCGGGTGATGGCAACTATGCTTTTTTCGGGTTTTGTCCCTGCGGCAAAAGCATTCAATGCGGGCGTGTCGATTACGTATATTTTGGGCATCGGCAACCCCGACGCTATGGTTAATTCTTCAATGACATTATGCAAAACAGGATCGTTTTCCATTGCAATCTCTTTGGCGTTCATTCCCTGCAACATCACCTGCGCCCCGTTGACCATCGAAACAATCGCCAAGATAAACCAGAGAACGGTTGCAAGGACTATTCCCGTAAAAATGCCTTTTCCGCCTGTGGCGTTCGGATCGAACAGAAAACCGATTAATCCTCCCATGGCAAGCAACAACAATCCCATGCCGAAAAAGACAAACCACGATTTGCGTTTGTTTTTTGCAATTGATTCGTACATGACTTTTTCTGTTTAAAACGATACTTTGGGTGTTTGGCGAACCTCGTTTGAACTGACTTCAAACAAATCTCTTTGCCCGAAATGAAACATTCCTGCAATAATGCTGTTTGGAAATATCTGTATTTTGTTGTTGAAAGATGTAACCACCTGATTGTACAACTGACGCGAGAACGAAATCTTATTTTCCGTTGTCGCAAGTTCTTCCTGCAATTGCAGAAAATTGGTGTTTGCTTTCAAATCGGGATAGGCTTCCAATTGCACTTTCAACCCCGACAGGGCAGAAGTGAGCAAGTTGTTGGCTTCGGCTTTGTCGGCTACCGTTTTTGCGTCGATGGCTTGGGAGCGGTATTGTGTGATTTTGGTTAATGTTTCCCGTTCGTGTTTGGCATAGCCTTTTACCGTTTCTACCAAATTGGGTATCAATGCGTAGCGGCGTTCCAACTGAACATCGATATTGTGCCATTCTTTATCCGCATTGTTTCGCATTTTTATCATGCCGTTGTATACGGAAATTCCCCAAATCAAAAGAAGTGCTGCCACTCCGATAATAATCCATAATGCTGTCATCTGTTCTAAATTTTTTATATTATATTCTTTTTATTTTCTTGGTTTAATCTTTGACAAAAACGATGATGAAACATGCCGTCGCTCTTTTTCCGGAGACTTTTTCCGGACGTTCATCATTATCTGTGCCGATTTTTTACCGTTCTTACACAGTCGATATAAAATTCTCGACGATAGATAAACGCATAAATATAAACGAACGTATAAAGATGTTTGGAAATTTATGTTGTTGCATGATTTTGAGTGCCTCGGCATTCCCGGAATAAATTGCTCTTTGTTATCCAATCCCAACAAATAGGGATTTGGGAATGTTTGTTTTCATCATAAATGGGGAAAAACAAACCGACATTTTTTTTTACTTTTGCACAAATGATGAAATCAAATACCGTTATTTTCACGTAAGAACTCCTCAACGAGGAATAAATTTATCTATTTTTGCATAAATAAAAATAAAATAAAGTAAAATGAAAAAACAATATATAAAGTGGACGGCTTTCGGCTTCTTGGCAGCCATGTTGATAATTTTAGCGGCAGCGACATTTGTAGAAAAGGCAAAAGGAACGTCTTTTGCGGCAACGCATATTTACGGTTCGTGGTGGTTTGTGCTTTTGTGGTTTGTGATTGCGGGCAGTTCGTTGATGTTTGTCTTGCAGCAAAAGATGTATAAAAAACCGATGGTATTTTTGTTGCATGCCTCGTTTTTGGTTATTCTATTGGGTGCTTTTCTTACCTTTACCACTTCCAAACAGGGGAAAATCCATTTGCGGAAAGGCAAATCGGAACATATTTTTCTTGACAAAAAAGATAATTCTCAACAAAAACTTCCTTTCGAGGTGTTGCTTTCCGATTTTGAGATAGATTATTATCCCGGCACGCAATCGCCCTCCGATTATGTGAGTACGATTAAAATTTTGCAAAACGGAAAAGAAATACAGGGGCAAGTGTCGATGAACAAAGTGTTTTCAACCAATGGTTATCGTTTTTATCAATATACATACGACAGAGATTTGCAAGGCTCTGCTTTGCTTGTAAAATCCGACAAATACGGACTTCCGGTAACTTATTTCGGCTATATTTTATTGCTGATAGCGATGATTGGATATTTCTTTTCGTCGAAAACGGCGTTTAGAAAACTGTTGAATAACCCTTTGCTGAAACGCTCGACAATAGCGGTATTATTTATTTTTGGAACAATAACAACGGCGGTTGCAGGCGTGAAAACCGTCCCCAAAGAAACCGCAAAACAATTGGGCGAAATGCAAATGCTGTACCGCGACAGGATTTGTCCGTTGCAGACTTTCGCCAAAGATTTTACATTAAAATTATACGGAAAATCTTCTTATCGGTCTTTGTCTGCCGAGCAGGTGATGGTTGGGTGGTTGTTTTATCCGTCTGTGTGGAAAGACGAGCCGGTAATAAAAGTGAAAAACAAAGCGGTTCGGCAGCTTTTGGGAATAAAAGGGAAATATGCCTCTTTTTCTGATTTTTTTGTTGACGGAAAAAACTATAAATTGGCTTCCTGCCTGCAACGGATACGCATGGGCGAACAAATAGAGGGTGCGAAAGACATTATTGCTGCCGACGAAAAAATACAGTTGCTTTTTATGCTTCAAACCGAAACTTTGTTGAAAGTGTTTCCGCAAAAAGGGCAGGGGAGTGAGTTGCTTTGGTATTCTCCCGCCGATATTCTGCCCGAAACAATGCCCGAAAACGAACAGTTGCTCATCATGGGCAGTTTTTCTTTACTCAAAGAATATGCTCAAAAACAGGATTGGAAAGCCTTGGAAGAGGTTGTCGGAAAATTGCATACGTTTCAACAAAAATCGGCGGGTGGTATGTTGCTTTCTGCCCGAAAAGTATCCGCCGAACAAATATATAATGTATTCGATGTGGTAAAACCGGTTGCTTTTGCCAATATATGTATCGGATTGCTGGCGCTTGTCTGTTTTTTTAGAAGAGAAAACAGATCGGAAGCATTGTCGAAGAAAGGCAAAATGCTTTCAAGTTTGTTTCCTGTTTTTTTAACGGTAAACGGTGTGCTTATTCTTTTTCTGATTTGCTTACGCGGATATATCAGCGGGAGGATTCCGTTAGGCGTCGGTTTTGAGACCTTGCAGTTTTTGGCGGTGTGTATTTTGTTGTTGGGTTTTCTTTTTCGCAAAAAAATGTTTTTGGCAGTGCCTTTCGGGTTTTTGTTTTCGGGATTGGTGTTGTTGGTTTCGATGATGGGCGCTTCCAATCCGCAGATTACCCATTTGCAGCCGGTGTTGATTTCTCCTTTGTTGAGCATTCACGTATCGTTGATTATGATTTCTTATACGCTGTTGGGATTTATCACTTTTATTTCTGCGGGATCGTTTTTGTCGGTTCTTGTGTCAAAAACAAAAGACAAAATGTGGTTGGATAAGCGTTTGGAACAGACGTCGGTATTTAGTCGTATTTTGCTTTATCCTGCGGTTTTCTTGCTGGCGGGAGGAATATTTGTGGGTGCGGTATGGGCAGAAGTAAGTTGGGGAACCTATTGGTCGTGGGATCCGAAAGAAACATGGGCATTAATCACCCTGTTGATATATATCATACCGTTGCACGAGAAAAGTATTGTCTGTTTTCAACGTCCGTTTTTCTTTCACGGATACACATTCATAGCTTTTCTTTCGGTGCTGATGACTTATTTCGGCGTGAATTACATCTTGGGCGGCATGCACAGCTACGGCAGCGACATAGGCTTGAATATTTTCCTGATCATTATATTAATGATGTTGTTCTTTGTTGTCTTCCCTCTGTCGGCATGGCTGAAATACAGTAAGAAATGAAGAATGCCTGAAAGCGTAACAACGTAAAAACTCGCAATGTACCAATCAAAAGGGCAGGGGAGAAAAAGCGTGTAGCAGATACGCAAAAAACCATACGCCGATCTTACAAAGATACCACATTTTTCGGATATATGCAAGTATGTTTCGGTTTTTTTGTGATTTTTTTTACGGCAAGGAACACAAAGACGCACG
>JAIRTU010000093.1 GCA_031254735.1 Bacteroidales bacterium
GCCGCAAATACCTGACAATACTCATACTCATGCTACTTTTTGAGATATTTTTGTTGCTTTTTTCGGCCATAGAAGCCATGTCGCGTGGCAGCGTTTTTAATTTCAGTAGCGAAAACAAAAATTTGTTGCTGTTTATGCCGCTTCTACTGGTTTTTATTACGCCGGTGTTGAAATTATCGCGAAACAAGGATATACCGTGATTTCGATTTAGATATAAAACAGAGGCAAACGACGGTAATTTGCTTGTTTATCTCAGAAACTGTGTATATTTTTCAAGAAAAGCACCTAACGGCCGGTGGATTGGCGTTCGGACGGTTATTGGGTCGAACTCCTGTCAACCGAGGTGATCGCTCGCGCAGGAGCTAAAAACTCCAAAGCCGCGCTCTTCAGTCCGCCTAACGCCAGATCGTGTGTCACCTGTGGTTGTTTTATCTTCTGTTATAAGCCAAATGTTACTATTAATGGAGTATGGTCACTGTATTTTATCCATTTTTCATAAGATCCAACTTCAACATTCTCTAATTTGCCAATAAGGTTTAAAGACGCAAAACAGAAGTCAATGTGATATGGTCTGTCTCTTTTCCTGTACATAAAAAGCGTATTGTCTTTTTCCTGTCCTTGAGTTTGATTATGGAAGTGGTGATAAGTGCTAAAAATATTTTTGGATTTTAGATAATTAACAAGGTTTGCATGATTATAAACGATGTTGGGATTGTCCCAAATTGAATTGCTATTGAGGTCGCCTGCGAGAATTACATTATCACAGTCTAATAAATTGCTATAAAAATGAACTGCGTTCCAAACTCGTTCGGTGTAACAATCGTGATTTTCTGGTTTCTGCGACCATATTGCAAAAACCGTCAAGTTGATTTTGTTATTGTAAACGGACAATGGCAAAACAAATCTAAAGTCGGGATTATGAATATCAAGCAATCTAATTTTGAAGTCGCTAAATGAAAAAATCCCAATTCCTTTATGGGGATTGTTTCCATACCCAAAAATATCAGTTGGGGGTTTTGTATAAAGCCCAAATGAAAGTCGTTTTCGGTTTTCGCATTCAGGCACAATTAAAATGTCAGGATTTTCTGTCAGAATAAACTCCGCTTTTTTACGGAAAGCCATATTGCAATTCCAAGTTATTATTTTCATTCTGTGTATTATTGTTCTGCTATCCGCGAGAGTTTTCGCAGTTGTCCACGAAGGCTTGAACAAATAACCTTTGCCGTCATGATTCTTTGTATCATACTCTAAGTTCACCGCAATTTTTCCAATATTTTCGTAGATGTCGGCATAGTCTTTATAAAACAAGTCAGGCATATACCAAGTTACATCTGCTTTGTCTCGCCACTGTCCAAAATTGCAAACCAGAACTTCTGCATTTTCAAAGCCTTTAAGTGTTGGCTTGTTGCTTTCATTAAGCCGAGTTGTTGCTACTAAGTTATAAGCAGTTTGGGGATTATTGTCTGTCGTTAAAACAACCGCTCCGCCATAATTCCCATTTGTCAGCTTAAAAACCAAGCAGTCGCCAGTTGCGAAAATTGGAGTTTTTGATTTCGCTTTCTGTCTTGGTTTAGCTTTGGGCCTATCTGACTTTATTTTTCAAGGAACTTGTCAAGTGCAATTTTTCGCTTTTTAATATCTTGTTCACTCGCTCCAAGGTCAAGCTAAATTTTCAAGTCAGCACCTGATAAAACTATGTCTTCAACTTTGGATAAAACTTTTGGATCAAGAGATTTTGTTTCCCATTGAGCTAAAAACCACAAACTGTTTTTTTCTTCTTCAATTTCAAGAATTTCCCAGTTGTTGTCAATAACTTTTTTGATATGATGTCGGGAAGTCCGCCTTTATTATACAGATCGAAAAATTCGCTGTATATGTCAGCAAATGCGTCATTGTTTTTTATAGCTGTTCCCCATGTCCCCATGTCTGTGTCGTCTTTCTAAAATGGCTTATAACGGTTCGGGGATTGGCGGTCGGGCGAGGGAACACTAATGTCTGCGCGGGTGTGAATGCTTGAAAGTTCGACAGGACTTTCTGCTGACATACACCCCGCCTTGCGCCAAACCGCTTGTTAGCTGTTGCTATTTTGTTGTTTTAATCGTTCTTCTTCAATTTCTTTCAATGTTTTTCCATCTTTATTTTTCCAATTTTGTGGTCCTGTAATGCTATAGCCAACGATTACTGCCGCTGCAGGTGAAGCTGTATCAAAAAGAGCATTCTTTTTAAATATGTATTTATTTCCATCCAAAACCAACGTGCCATTATTTATCAACTTATCTCTGAGTTCTTTGTAGCCATTAGGCATACTTAGCTTAAGATTTTTTGCAGCTTCTGATCCTTCTAAAACGACTATCCCCTCATCAGTTTGCAAAGCAGTTGCTTTAAATCCTGATACAGAAAGAAAAAGTGTCAAATTATTTGTCTCTGAAACGACTGGGTTATCTTGGGGTGTGTCAGCAAATGGAATATGTTCTTCTTTCTTTTTTGCTAAGGTAGTTACATCCTCCAATAGTTTATGCCCAAATACTCCGATAAGTAACTTTATGTATGTCAAAAATTCCTCCATTGCATCTCTGTCTGCTGGAGGTAAAGAAGATAATTGGGACTGATTGTAGTTGTCAATTTTGTATCTCTTTGTTGAAAATGCAATTTGAATAAGTCGACTTTCTAAATATTTCACATGCGACTTAGTCAAATTTTCATCCTTACTCACGAAAAAAATTACTTCGTTCCAAAATTCTTTGTTTGCGATATGATTCTGTAGCCTATCGTAAACATTTTCGGCTTCCCCAATATATGCCTTGGGGTCTCCACTTTCTTCATCTTGTCCAAAAAG
Source organism: Bacteroidales bacterium (assembly GCA_031254735.1). Next base: position 2,837 of record JAIRTU010000093.1, read on the forward strand.
GAAATATACTCCTGGTCTTTTAGCATCAGTATAGTCTTTCAACTCAGCAGTTCTTAGTCTAGGGCAAGAGATTGATTGAATTGTTTGATTAACAACTTCTCCAAATTTTATTCCTGTTACTGTGCCGTCTTTAAGGTAAATCCTTATACTTTTTCCAAATGTTGTCATTATACAATTGTCTATTCGTGTCGTTTGTTATAGTTGCAGCGTCCGGCGGCTTGGCGCAGGGCGGGGAACACAAATGTTCGTGCGGGTGTGAACGCTTGAAAGTCCGACAGGACTTTCTGCGGGCATACACCCCGCTTGACGCCAAACCGCTTGTTACAGGCTGGGCTTTTTATTTTTTCTTCTTTGTCGGGTCGGTTGTTGCAGAGTTGTAACGCACCAATTTTTCCCAATCAATTTCTCCGTTGTCTTTGCAAAAATCGTTCGCAAATTCTTTGGTAAACTTGTTTATCATTTGCGAATATAATTTTACAAACTCGTCATTTTTCTCTTTTGCTTTGTGTCCAAGCGGTTCAATGATTTCGGTAAATAATTCGGTGTCGCCCGAAATAAATTCCCAAAAACTTTGTCCGCAATATTTGAAGTAGTCGCCTTTGTCAGGTTGGTTGTCTCGTCCGTAGCAACAACCATTTACAGCAACAATGTTGAGTTGCGAATTGCTTGTCCGTAACGTTTTTTTCGCTGTTTTGAAGTCGGCAACCATTTTTGCAATTTGTGAACTGTTGCCCCAATTCGGTCCCGATTTTATTGTCACAATGTTTCTTGCTCCGTTGTTGTCAAATTCCAAATCAACACCAATAATTCCCGATTTTTTGCCATCATAAACTTTGCTGTTGATAAAGATTGCCAAGCCTTCCAACCAATCGCCAAAAATCGTTTCTTCGTTTGACGAAATATATGCGTCCACAATTCCACGAATAATTTGTTCAGCTGTTAAAACGTATTTTGCTTTAAACAAATACGGATTTTTACGTTTCAGAACTTGCGAAAGTTTTAAGCCGTCAAGACTTTGAATACGCTTTTGGTGAAACACACCGATATTTTGTTCAACGTACCGTGATACGTCTTTGAGGTTTAACTTCTTCATATACTATTTGCGGTTCAAATAAATATAATTCAACAGGATTAAGTTGTTTTTTTACCATTTCGTAATATTCGGGAACAATGTCTATGCCGATTGAATGTCGTTTCATTCTGTTTGCTACTGTCAAAGTCGTGCCCGAACCCATAAATGGGTCAAGAACGGTGTCATTTTCTTGCGTAAACAATTTGATAAACCATTCGGGCAATTCTTCGGGAAATGCGGCACTATGGTTTTTGTTGTTACACTCGGTTGCCAAATGCAAAACATTTGTCGGATAGGCTTTTTCTCTGTCTAACCAATTTGAAATGTTTTTGCCAAAACCGCTACCAACTTTTGATGTGTCCCGAATTTTGTCTGTTTCAGAAAGGTTTTTCAGCCGTGTTTTTTTCCAATCACCCATTGGAACCATAACTTCTTCTTGATACATATTGAAATGCTTTTGCTTGTTGAATTGCAAAAGCCTTTCCCACGCATCACGAAAACGATTTGGCCACTTTCCCGGGTATGAATTTTTTTTATGCCAAATAAATTCTTCTGTCCAAAGCCAACCCTGTTTACGCATTTCAATAATGAGTTCCATAACGTAAGTGCTGCGTTCGCCTTCCAAAACTTTTTCTTTTATGTTCAAAACAAAAGTTCCTGTTGGTTTCAGCACACGCAAAAGTTGCTCGGAAATGGGTAAAAACCACTCAACATATTTGTCGGGGTGAATGCCACCGTAAGTGCTTTTACGTTGGTCAGCATAAGGCGGTGAAGTAACAATCAAGTCCACTGAATTGTCGGGAAGTAACTTTAATTGTTCTTTGCTGTCGCCTAAATATAAGTCCGTTTTTATATCCATTTTTTGCTGTCCTAAAATGATTA
>JAIRTU010000140.1 GCA_031254735.1 Bacteroidales bacterium
AACTCAGGCGGGGACGTAAGAAACGTCTCTGTTGAAGTTCCGAACGCCTCAACAGACCTTCTGAACGTCTAAGAAGACGTTTTTCAGGTCTCATTGGATGTTCCGAACATCGGCGAAGACGTTCTGAAGGTCTATCAAGGGGTTGAATGTATGAAAAAAGGATATGGGAGATTCAAATCCATTGAAAGACAAAGACTGGTGGATACAATAGAGGTATGATAATATAATACAACCTAAACGGGTGGGCACAACCAAACTATCTCAAAGGTTACAGATAGCGCATTTTCTTGAGAAGGAGGAGATAATATGGCATCTTCCAAAAAAAAAGACAGTGGAACTCTTATAGATTATATTTCCGGTTCCGCAGTAAGCGCCACGCCCGAAGAATTCGAGGCGGTACAGGTGTTCTCAAAACAACTGGTCGAAGACTATGGCTATCCCAAAGAATATATACAAACACATCCGCAGTACCGGGTAAAACTCCGCCCGTCTGATATAAAGAAAGAATATCCGGTTGATATTGCCGTTTTTAAAAACGAGAAAAAAATTGAAAGCGAACTCTATATTGTTGTAGAGTGTAAAAAGAAAAACCGCAAGGATGGAAGAACACAACTTGAAAATTATTTAATGTTATCCAATGCGTATCTTGGCGTATGGTTTAATGGTGAAGAAAGAACTTTTATCAGAAAATTCATCAAGAGAAACGGTGAAGTTATTTTCGAAGAAATTCCCAATATCCCGCAATTCGGGCAGCGAATAGAGGACATTGGCAAATTTGTCCGTGCGGATTTAAAACCCACCCATAACCTAAAATCAATATTTAAGTCAATTCGTAATTATCTCGCGGCAAATACGGTAGGCGCGACCCGCGATGAAGTTCTCGCACAACAACTCATCAATATTATTTTTTGTAAAATATACGATGAAAAATATACTCCACCAAATGATATTGTCAGATTTAGGGCAGGAATAGATGAAAAACCAAAAAAAGTAGAAAAGCGAATCATAGAATTATTTGAAGAAGTAAAACGGAATCTTCCCGAAGTCATTGACAAAGAAGACCGGATAAGTCTTGATACCCATTCTATTGTTTTTGTCGTTGGTGAACTTCAAAACTATTCTTTAATGAATTGTGAACGGGACGTAGTAGCCGATGCTTTTGAAACGTTTATTGGACACGCACTGAAAGGCGGGCAAGGACAATTTTTTACTCCGCGAAATGTCGTAAAAATGGTTGTTGATATTTTACAGCCAACCGAAGACGATACCATTATTGACCCTGCCTGTGGTTCAGGCGGATTTCTTATTGAATCATTAAAAGCGGTTTGGGGGCAAATTGATAAAAAATATAAAAAACTCGGCTGGAGTAAATTTGATATTGATAGAAAGAAAATAGATGTCGCAACCAAGCATTTTAGAGGCATCGACAAGGATTATTTTTTAAGCAAAGTTGCAAAAACATACATGAATTTAATGGGAGATGGAACGACCGGCATATTTTGCGAGGACAGTCTTGATTTGCCGGAAAACTGGCATATGGAAACAAAGGCAAAAATCGTCCTTGAAAGTTTTGATATTCTGCTGACTAATCCGCCTTTCGGCAGTAAAATTCCAGTAGTCGGCGAAGAAAAGCTAATGCAATTCGATGTCGGATATAAATGGAAATATAATAAAACGACTGATATGTGGGAAAAAACTGACAAAATAAAAAAACAAGAAGAGCCGCAAATATTATTCATTGAACGCTGTTTGGCTCTACTTAAAGACGGCGGAAAAATGGCAATGGTGCTTCCAAGCGGTATATTAGGCAACGAACAGGAAGAATATTTACGGCAATATATTTTAAACAAAGGCGCTTTGTTCGCAATTGTTGAATTGCCCTTTGAAACTTTTAGCCCAAATGTAACCATTAAAACAAACGTCCTTTTTATTCAAAAAGGGCCTGTTCGTAAAAAAGACATTTTTATTTCAATAAATGAATTTTGCGGGCACGACAAGAAAGGGCGCGAAACCGGAAATGACGATATTCCAAACGTCGCCCCTTTATATAAAACCAGAAAAACAAATGATAATAATTTTTTTATCAAGCCTTCACAACTGGAAACGAGTTTTGTCGCAAAAAGATATTTATCAAAATACATTGCTAATATTGAACAAATTGAATCATCAGGATATGATGTTGTTTTATTCGCTGACATCATCACTGCTATTCACAACGGTGCGAATATCGAGGATGCTTCTATTTATGTTGAAAAGAAGCAGGGAATACCATATATTCTTGTAAAGAGTATCACCAAAGAAGGTATTAACTTTGAAAATTTGAAATATATAAAACAATCATTGATGAATAATAAAGAGGTTATTAAAAATCAGGTCGACGAACATACAATACTTATGACCCGCGCTGGCAACTCTGGCATTGCCGCCAATGTCCCCCCTGATTTAATTGGCGGAGTTGCTTCTGGTTTCCTTGTGTATATTAAAATTAAATCGGGAATTAATCCTTACTATATTGTTTCCTATTTGAATTCCGAATATGGGCAAATGCAACTGGAAAGAATTTCGAGCGGGTCTATTTTACAAAGCATTCGTTCATCTGATTTAAGAAAAGTTAAAATTATTTTACCTCCGCCCAATTTGCAGAAAGCAATCGGCGATAAAGTGAAACAGACGGTTTACGCTGCGGCTTCCATACGGAAAAACCTTGAAGAAATCGATAACGAAATTTTGAAATTAACATAAACGGGAGGATATAATATGGAAATCAGCGCCGATGAAAAAGTCATTGAAAACATAAAAAGTGAACTGATAAAATATTCACCAAAGACGAAAGGCAGAATTATCGAAAAGATAATTTTAGCGGCATTGGGCAGCATTCCTTGGGTGGGAGCG
>JAIRTU010000204.1 GCA_031254735.1 Bacteroidales bacterium
AAGCAAACAAATACATTTTTCTTGCAGATTTTCTAACTGTCTTTTTTCGCATAGCTGCCGTGTGCCTGTTTGAACAATAAGTTACTGCTTACAAGCTTTGTGAGCCATTTATTTGCGGCGCTTTGGCTTCGCCCAAATTGCTCGTGCTCGGTAATGCTCAGACAAGTTTGGCATTGCACTCGCTTGCACGAAAATTGTGCGAAAGCACTTATTTATCCCAAAATGTCCATTTCAGCATTAATTCATAAAATAAGAGTTGATTTTCGACGAATTAATGCACGATATTTTGCTTATTATGAGCAAATTACAAATGTAATTTTCTAATGGCGTCCATTAGAAAATATAGAATGACAAATGTTTATTATCAACCAGTTATATTTTAATGGACATTTTTGGTTTATATCAACTTGATTATATGCGTTTTGTAAAAGTCGCGATTGGAAATATTTACTATACTTTATATAGATACGAAAACATGTCTGTTTCGCTTTTCAGAAACCTCAACTTTTTATTCTTCTTGTGATAAAATAGGAAAATGTTTCCTCGCCGTCAACTTTTCCAGATGTCGTTTAAAACACCTGCAAAATCATGATTTTCTACGCATTACTAACACATGCTTGTTGATTTGTAACCTTTTCACATTCGGAGCGCCGGTATTCTGTTGGAGTCATTCCTTTCAGTTTTTTAAATACTCTGTTGTAATAAGGAACATCCTTGAAGCCTGATGCGTAACAGATTTCAGCCACAGACATGTTTGTTTTCAAGAGCATCTGACAGGATGACGTTACACGGTATTCGGTGAGAAAAGCAAAAAACGATTTATCCGTCATCTTTTTAAAAAATATGCAGAACGACGATTTCGACATACACGCAAACCCCGCAACTTCGTCAAGCGTCATGCCCCGCTGATAGTTATTCATCACATACAGATATATTTGCTGCAATCTTTTTGTCATTTTGTCTTCGACGACGGGTTGCCCTACCGTAACCGTTTGTTCGGGCGAGGATATTAAGGCAAACAACTTGATGAGAGACAATAAGCTTTCCACTTTATCTTCCTGAATCATGGATGTCAGAATCGTTTGCAGGCGCGTTAATGTATTTCCGCCGAAAGAAATAGCATCCGTATAACGTTGTATTTTAGCGATAATGCCGGAAAGTTCAGGAAAGACAGTCTTGCTGTTTTCAAGAAGCGCGTCTGAAAAAGTAATCGTTACGTTCTCAATTTTACCCTCATCGTCGGAAACATATTTGTCGAATGACCAGCAGTGCGGTATATCGGGTGGAATCAAAATCACCTCGCCCTGAGAGAAATACTCCGTCGCGTCGCCCACGATTCTCGTCCCCCGTCCTGTGATTATGTACGACAGTTCCCAAGTTTTCTGCCGGTGAAACGTGATTTGTTCGTCCCAAATAATGTGGACATGGTCGAAAACAAAAGAGGCTTCATTTTCCCCCGGAATATGACAATATTTTACATTTTTCATCGTTCTAAAACGCAATTTTATCTTTGTGCAAATATACGACAATAAAAACAGAATAAAGAACAACTGCACTAACTGGCTTACCTCTACCTTTGCAGTCGCAAACAGGAGATGCCGATAGCCGTAAAGTGGAGGCAATGTTTTTAAAAATTAAGTATATACGGTGGAAAATAAAATTTATTTGATTGCATTATTTGCATCGTTAATGGTAGCGCCGTGTACGACAGCGCAGGCGCAGAAAAAAGCAAATTCCAATTTCGGGTCGAACAACGTAACGCCGGATGTCAGTAAACCGGAGTACAGTATCCGCATGAAAAATGAATGTAGATTAACACCCTCAAAATATGTACAAACCGTAAATAAGATTTAAAGATGAACAAAAACATGAAAGGCGCAGTAACCTCACCAACAGAATCCAAACCACATTACGAAATACTCGACGGGCTACGTGGCGTTGCAGCCGTAATCGTCGTCTTTTTCCACATTTTCGAAATACATTCGGGTGGTGATCATGCCAAGCAGATTATAAATCATGGCTATATGGCTGTAGATTTTTTCTTTATCCTTTCGGGTTTTGTCATTGGCTATGCTTACGACGACCGTTGGGGAACGATGTCGCTCAAAGACTTTTTTAAACGCCGTCTTATCCGCCTGCAACCCATGATTGTCGCAGGTTCGATTATCGGCGGTTTACTGTTTTATTTTCAAGACGCTCCCGGTTTGGGCTGGGGAGGCATACACGAAGTTCCTGTTTACAAAATGTTGGCAGTTTTGCTAATCGGCTGTACGTTGTTACCGGTAGGTAAAGGATTGGATATTAGAGGTTGGAACGAGATGCACCCGTTGAACGGTCCGGCATGGTCTCTTTTTTTTGAATACATAGCCAATATTATTTACGCACTTATTTTACGGCGCGTTTCCAAAGCAGTATTGTGGATTCTTGTTGCTATTGCTGCGGCATTTACTGTTCAGTATGCCCTTACGAATCCGAACGGGGATATCATCGGCGGGTGGTCTATTGACGATGCAACACAGATGCGAATAGGTTTTACCCGTCTGACGTTTCCTTTTTTGGCAGGTTTGCTGTTATCCCGCATTGGGAAATTAAAGTTCACCAAACATGCTTTTCTTTCGGCGAGTATCTTGTTGGTTGCGGCGTTATCCGTACCCCATTTAGGCGGAAGCGAAAAACTTTGGCTAAACGGATTGTACGAATGTTTTTGTATTATGTTTGTGTTTCCCTTGATAGTTTGGCTGGGAGCAGGCGGGAAAGCAAAGGGTAAGAAAGCCTCCAAAATCTGCAAATTCTTCGGAGACATATCCTATCCCATTTACATAACTCATTTTCCTTTGATTTGCATATATTCTGCGTGGGTTGTCAACGGCAAGCATACGTTGAAAGAATCGTGGTTTTACGGTTTGATGACCATAGCGGTAGCTATTGCCATAGCATACGGACTAATGCGTTTTTTAGACTTACCTGTTCGCGAATGGCTAAAAAAACGTTTTCTGTAGGCATTATGGTCATGTAGAAAAATCTTTATATATATGAAAAGTAAAGTTATTTGATTGCATTATTTGCATCGTTAATGGTAGCGCCATGTACGACAGCGCAAGCACGAAAAAAAGCAAATTGCAATACAGTTATATTTCGTCAGGAAGAAAATAGGCAATTTCAACACTACTACAGATAATTCTAGCGTTGATTATACCGCAATATTGAGAAAGCGCAATCATTCCGCAAACCGTCGCACCCTCTCCGAAGAAAAAAAGGAGTTTGCCGACTGCCGGTAAACTCCTTTTCCGTGAAAGGCGAGGAAACGTCTATTTTTTACTACCCGAAGTGACAAACTTTTCCCGCACCCGATAAAACCCGTAATACACCGGCGGAATAACGATCAGCGACAGGAACATCGAGCTGACCGGACCGCCGATCAATACCCGGCCCATGCCGTGGGTGTTGCAATGATTTGTGAAAATCGAAGAACTGATTATCCAAGTTTCTGAAATAATCGTCGAGGGTTTGGCTGCCATCGCCTGCAAAGACATCTTTTCAGACAGGTAAAATGTTCTATAGTAGAATATAAAACGGCTGAATAAGCCGTTTTCGGCATTCGGTATTAACGCCGAAACTTGTTTGGGCGTTCCCGAAAGCAACGCCGACAGGCGGAGCGTTTGCAGAAATTGCTTATGCTCGGCAATACTCAAACAAGTTTGGCATTGCACTCGCTTAATCGCAATTTTCGAGTTCGACATATTCGCGGTCTTTGTGATTCTCGTATTTATTGACTGTCAAGTTGCACTGTCCGATAACTTTTCGGCGACAGCCCTGTATGCCGTTTGAAATAGCGACTTAAATAAGATTGGTCGGGAAAGCATAAAGCATCGGCAATCTGCTGTATTGTCATTTCGCGTTGCTGCAAGAGGACTTTTATTTCTAATATTAATCGCTTATCAATTAGATTTTTTGCAGCTTTTCCTGTGGTTTCGGAAATGATTTTGCACAGATAGTTTGTTGTAATGCACAATTTATCAGCGTAAAAGGCAACGGTTCTTTCTGACCGTATATGTGTGTCAAGTAGAGATAAAAAAGCATAAAAATGTCTTTGTTTCAGAGTATATTTGTTTTCAGCCTGCTCAAAGTACGACAGGCATTTATCGTAGAGATACAAAAAATAATTCTGTACAAAATTACGCTGCATTATTTGGACAAAATCATTATCTTTTTCCCTGTGTATCAGTTCTGCCATACGCAGATGAATTTTTGCGTTTTCCAATAAATCACTTCTTTCTTTCGGCAGCTGATAAGCGACGGTAGCGGTCAAGTATTTGGAAAACGAAATTCCCAGTCGCTGTACGGTTTGTTCGTATATTTCTTTTGAAAAAACAAACATTTGAACTTGAAAATCTTCCGATATTTCAACAATCCTGAATGTAGTGCCGGGCAACAGGAA
>JAIRTU010000252.1 GCA_031254735.1 Bacteroidales bacterium
TTTCGGACGACGATACGCCTTTCGTTTAACTTTTTTGGCGTAATGTTGAAAAAAAACGGCAACAGGTATTGGAAAATTCAGAGAAAAAATTTATCTTTGCACAAAAACAGTATTACCACTTTATGGAGATAAATATTAATTCGGAAATCGGTCAATTGGAGGGTGTTATTGTCCATACTCCCGATATTGAACTCGAACGTGCCACGCCTGAAACCATTCATGAAGCTCTTTTTGTAGATTTATTAAATCTTCCGATAGCGAGACGAGAACATTTGCTGTTTAAGTCGGTGCTTTCAAAAGTGGCGGAAACTTTTGAGGTGAGCGATTTGTTGGAAGAAATTTTGCAAGACGAAATCGTAAAACAGCAGATTGTATCGACTGTTTGCAAAAATGAGAACGTCGATTTTTTGAAAGAGGCACTGTTGCCGCTCTCGCCGAAAGATTTAGCCGCTGCACTCATCGGAGGCTTTGAGATGCCCGCACACGAAAACAGTTTTCCGCTCAAACCTCTCTACAATATGTTTTTCACCAGAGATGCTTCTTCTTCCATTGGGAATAATGTGTTGATCAATCAAATGACATTTCCTGTCCGACACAGAGAGTCTTTGATTATGAGTGCTATTTTTCGTCATAAAAAAGATTTTCATGCAGCACACACACTTCACCTGCCCGACAGCAATGCCACGATAGAGGGCGGAGATGTTTTGGTGGCAAGAGAAGATGTTTTGCTGGTGGGAACAGGCGTTCGTACCAACAAACAGGCTATCGATCAGTTGATAGCATTGGCAAAACAAAATATTGTTCCTCAAAATATTGTGATACAAGAATTGCCCAAATCGCCGGACAGTTTTATTCATCTCGATATGGTTTTTACTTTTTTGGATAAAGGCTACGGCATGGCTTATCTGCCTTTGGCAGCCAAAGAATCATCGTATAAAACAACACATATATCGGTTCAAGCAGATACGGTTTCTTATACCGAAAAGCCCACGCTGCTGAAAGCCTTGCAGGATTTGCATTTCGATTTGAAACTTATCTCCTGCGGAAACCCCGACAGCCTGCCGACACAACAGCGAGAACAATGGCACAGCGGGGCTAATTTTTTTGCGTTGGCGCCGGGCAAAGTTCTCGGATATGCTCGCAACAAACACACGCTGGATCAGTTGAATAAACATGGATTTGAAATTATTGATGCAGAAGATATTGTTTCCAATAATAAAAACATACACGATTATGCTGCATGTGCTGTTGTTGTTGACTGCCACGAGCTTCCGCGCGGCGGCGGCGGTGCAAGATGTATGACCATGCCCATAAAAAGAAAAAATGTAGGTTGGTAATTAAACCCTCGTTTTGTTGATGAATTTATTAATTGCAAAAAATAAAAATAAATGAAAAACAGAAATCTTATTTCCATAACCGATTTTAATAAGGAAGAATATATCCAAATTCTCGACTCGGCAGAAGATTTTGAAAAACAACCGGTGCAAAATCTTGCCGACGGCAAGGTGGTAGCCACTTTGTTTTTCGAGCCGTCTACCCGTACACGGTTGAGTTTTGAAAGTGCCGCCAATCGTATGGGTGCAAAAGTTATCGGCTTTACCGATGCCGCAAGTTCGAGTACCGCCAAAGGCGAAAGCTTGTCGGACACCATTAAAACGGTGTGCTGCTATGCCGACCTTATCGTGATGCGACATCCTTTGGAAGGTGCGGCTCGTTTGGCAAGCGAAGTGGCGTCTGTCCCGATTATCAATGCGGGAGATGGTGCTAATCAACACCCTACGCAGTGTATGTTGGACTTGTATTCTATTCGCAAAACGCAAAACACCTTAGATGAGCTTAACATTGCGTTGGTTGGCGATTTGAAATATGGTCGTACCGTGCATTCTTTGGTGGAGGCGATGTGTAATTTCAAAACCACGTTTCATTTAATTTCTCCCGAAAGCCTGAAATTGCCGAGTTCGGTAAAGATGCATATCAAAAACAGGAAGTTGAAATATTATCAATATACCGAAATTCAGGAGGCGATAGATAAAGTGGATATTTTGTACATGACCCGCGTTCAACGCGAGCGTTTTCTTGATATTCAAGATTATGAAAAGGTGAAAAATGCGTATATTTTGGATCAGTCGATGTTGGAAAATTGCAAGTCGAATCTGAAAATATTGCACCCGCTTCCGCGTGTGAATGAAATCAATACCAATGTCGACAGCACCAAGCAGGCGTATTATTTTCAACAGGCACAAAATGGAGTGTATGTGCGTCAGGCGTTGATTGCGGCAATTTTGGGGTTAAAATAATTAATTGTAAAAAAGATAGTTATGAGCAAAAAAGAATTAGTGGTTTCCGCCATAAAAAACGGAACGGTAATCGACCATATACCGGCAGATAAACTTTTTCAGGTAATACGAGCCTTGGATTTGAAAGATTGTCCCGATCAGATATTAATGGGCAATAATCTAACAAGCAGCAAGCTGGGAAAGAAAGGAATTATCAAATGTCAAGATAAGTTTTTCAAAAAAGACGAGATAAACAAAATTGCATTGATAACGCCACAGGCAACTTTGATTACCATTCGCAATTACGACGTTGTAGAAAAAATACGCATTGGCATTCCCGACACCATCGAGGGCATGGTGCAATGCTACAATCCGAAATGTATTACCAACAACGAAGCCGTATTGCCAAAATTTGTGGTTATCGACAAGGAAGATATTAAATTGCAATGTCATTATTGCAGGAAAATCACAAAGAAAGAGACCATTACGTTTTTGTAGGATAAAAAATTTTCTTTTTTTTGATGAAAGATGTCAATGGTATGCGAAAAAAATATACTTTTGCAGTCCAATCAAGCTCAGGTGGTGAAATTGGTAGACACGCTACTTTGAGGGGGTAGTGCCGGTTACGGCGTGCAAGTTCGACTCTTGTTCTGAGCACCAAAAAAGGAAATGAGGTATAACACACTTCGTTTCCTTTTTCTTTCTGTCTGAATCGGGATTTATGAGATTGTGCCTTTTCGTTTCGGGAGTGCGGATTAAACCTTTGAGGTTTTTGAAACTTCAAAGGGTTGGTTTTCATCATATTAACAACAGAAATCATCGTTCGGACAGCAAGAGAAGTCCGACGGACTTCAATTTGGATAACCCCTTGCAAGGCGAAGCCGCAGCCGGGGGTAAAAGATCGCAACACCCCAAACGGAACTCCGTAGGAGTTCAATGTTACTCGAAGAATGTTAATCCTGTGCGGCAGCCGGAGGCTGCCCGGATAATCCGGACCGGGCAGAGCCTAAGCCGAACGGATTTATCGACAAGCATCTATGATACCGATAAAAATTGATATTATTCACTGTTAGTTATTCGTTATTTTCACTTTTCATTCAACAAAAATTATCCGTGCAAGACCGTTTTTAAAATTTCGTGCGATTTGATTGGAGAAAAATGATTAATATGAAAGCGGTAATACTGTAATATCAAATCCAACAGTTTATTACGCCAAAGATAAGGGATAATACATTGATTGTCTTTCGGAAATAATTCTTCATTGAGCAAATGATGCATATACGTTCCCAATGTCGGGTCGTCTTTGTCGGAAAAGAGAGTATGCTCAAAACACGATTTCTCTAAATTGAAACATCTCGAAGATGAAGAATAATTATCTTCGGGCGAAAAACCCAATTCGCGTATCAGAGCAACCAAAAACCGCAAATGAAAATCGGGCGACAATTCTTCCCGAAAAAATCGAAACAAATTCTCGAAAAGAAAGTTAAACAGGGTTTTATCTTCCGGTGCGTCGTACAGCAGTTGATACAGCACCTCATTGAAAAACATACTCACACTCGATTTGGCAATATCAAACGTTCCTGCATAAAGCCCTGTCAAGACATTCATTTCATCGAAATAATCAAAATGACTGCCGTTTTTCTTATGTCCTGTTATTTCGACCAGAGACATGGGGATAAAGCGATTTTTGTCTTTCTTTTTCGACGAAGAACAAAAACACAGATACGAAACCATGCCAAAAGATTCGGTATACACTTTGACTATCATTTTATTGTCTGAGTGCATAAACCGATGTAAAATAATGCCTTTGGTTTGATAGACTGCCATAATTATATTCCGTAACCAAACATTTTTAATCGCCTTTCGTCGTTCCGCCAATCTTTTTGGACTTTCACGCTCAAAGCTAAATACACTTTCTGCCCGATAAATTCTTCGATTGCCAAACGTGATTGAATGCCCAACTCTTTGATGGCTTGCCCTTTATGACCGAGAATGATTGCTTTTTGCGTTTCTCGTTCCACATAGACAGTGGCAAATATGCGTGTAATCTGTTTTTCTTCTTTATATTCAGTAATCTCAATTTCAGCACTGTATGGAATTTCTTTTTTATATTGCAACAATATTTTCTCACGAATTATTTCCGAAACAAAAAACCGCATGGGGCGATCTGTCAGTTCCTCCTTTGGAAAATACGGCGGCGAAACAGGAAGCAATTCCACCACTTTTTCTATCACTTCATGTACATTTATCTTCAACAAAGCTGAAATACAACATGTTTTAGCGGGACGGATTATTTCTTCCCAATATTGCACTGCCACAGTAAGCTGTTCCTGAAAAACAGTGTCTATTTTATTGATTATCAAGATAACAGGCGTTTTGAAACGCATAAGACTGTCCGCCACCTGTTGATTGTATTTCGTTTCGCCTGCTTCTACCATATACAGCAGAATATCACTGTCTTGCAATGCGGCATCTACATATTTCATCATGTATTCCTGCATTTTGTAGTTGGGGGTAAGCACGCCGGGGGTGTCGGAGTAAACAATCTGAAAATCATCACCGTTTACTATCCCCATAATGCGATGACGTGTGGTTTGAGCTTTTGCCGTTATGATAGACAGGCGTTCGCCCACCAAAGTATTCATCAGGGTCGATTTTCCCACGTTGGGATTTCCTAAAATACTTACAAATCCTGCTTTATGTTCTATTTCTGTCATCAATAGTCGGTTCGGTTGTCATTATTTTTCCATGCCAAAAAAGGCTTTTCTGCATCTTCGACAATAAGATTCTCGGTTGTCAAAGCTCTTTTGTCTAAGGGTAAAATTATTTCTTTGTAGATAAAATCATCGTCAAAGTCGGCGTTGGCAGCCTGTTTTTTGTCGGCGGCAAACACCAGACGTTTGAAACGTGTCCAATAAATTGCACCCAAACACATCGGACAAGGCTCACAGCTTGAATATATAACGCAGTCTTTCAACTGAAAACTGTTCAGTTTGCTGCACGCATCACGAATTGCCGATATTTCCGCATGAGCCGTAGGGTCGTTCGACAAAGTAACGGTATTCGTTCCTGTTGCGATCACTTTTCCATTCTGCACGATCAGCGCACCAAAAGGACCGCCTTTGTTCGATTTTACATTTTCAACTGCCAAATCAATCGCCTGCTGCAAGAATTTTTTATCTTCAATATGCATAATTTGTCGGATATTATTATTGTCTTTTTGCAAAGATACTAAATTAACCCTGTAATTTCTAATGAAATACAAAAATATTTTCCGCACCAAAATTTTTTTTGAGAAAAGTGTCGAGCATATCAAAAAAAAAGCTACCTTTGCATTCTCAAAACAACAAGATTGTTTTCGGAGATTCCTCCTTAGCTCAGTTGGTTAGAGCATCTGACTGTTAATCAGAGGGTCGCTGGTTCAAGTCCAGCAGGGGGAGCAAGATAATCAAGCAGTTATAGTTTTCTAT
>JAIRTU010000053.1 GCA_031254735.1 Bacteroidales bacterium
TCTCCCACCGTTTGCGTATCTTCTATCAAAACCATGTCGTGGAGTTTGATGGTTTCCGTCTGTTCTTCTGCGGTGGGCGGTGCGGCTGTCTTTTCCTGTTTTTCTGCCTCCCGGTCAAGATGTTCTATCTTTTGGACAAACTCTTGAACCTCTTGTCGTGCTTTTTTTGACGCCTCTTTGTCGGCATGACTTTCTTTCACATCACGAATGGCTTTTTCGATCATTTTATTGGCGTCTTTGAGCAGGAATGCGGCTTCGTTGCGGGCTTGTTTGAGAATAACGGCTCGCTGTTGATTGAGTGCCGATTCTTTGGTTTTATAGCTTTGAATCAATTCCGAAAGCTGCTGATCGGTAAATTCCATCATTTTTTGACGTTTGTCCAATTCCTGCTGTTTGCGGGCGAGACGGTGCAAAAGTTTTTCGTAACGAATTTGTGTTTTCCCTGCTTTTTGCATCGCCTGATCGATAATCTGCTTGTCCAAACCTGTTTTTTCTGCAATCTCAAAGGTGAAAGAAGTGCCGAAACGACCAATCTCCAAGAGAAACAAAGGCTTCATTTTGGCTTCGTCAAAGAGCATAGCGCCGTTTTGGATAGCGGAATGTCTTTCTGCCAACATTTTCAAATTACCAAAATGTGTCGTTACCAAGCCGCAAGTGTTTTTCTGTGCCAGAAATTCCAACAAAGCCTCTGCAATAGCCCCTCCGTATTGCGGATCGGTGCCTCCGCCGAGTTCGTCAATCAAAAACAGACTGCTTTCGTTTGCCTGTTCTGCCATGGTCTGCATGTTTTTCAAATGCGAACTGTAAGTACTCAAATCGTCATCAATAGACTGCTCATCGCCAATGTCAATCAAAATGTCGTTGAAAATGCCAAACTCCGACAACTCGGAAGCCGGCGCCGGCAATCCGCACTGAAACATGTATTGAAGCAATGCCAATGTTTTCAGACACACCGATTTCCCGCCGGCATTGGGTCCTGAAATAATTAATATCTTAAAGGTTTTCCCCAAATAAATATCCAAAGGAACAACCTCTTTTTGCTGTTCTTTATGACTTAAATACAACAGCGGATGCACGGCTTTTTTCCATTGAATATTCGCCTCATTGTTCATAATTGGCTTTACCGCATGGATATGCAACGCCAATTTTGCTTTTGCCCGAATAAAATCAACCGTAGCCAGATAATCGAAATACTGTTGAATTTGCGGAATTTGCGGACGGAGAAAATCGGTAAAATGAGTCAAAATGCGGACAATCTCTCTGCGTTCGTCCACCGAAAGATTATGCAGCAGGTTGTTCGATTCAAACACTTCTTGCGGTTCGATAAAAAACGTCTGTCCCGAAGCCGATTCATCATGAACAAACCCTTTGATTTTCCGTTTGTTCACCGCAGGAACAGGCAACACAAACCGTCCGTTGCGAATGGTAATTTCTGCCGTATCGTCTATCAGCCGGCTTTGTTTGGACTGTTGCAACACCTGTTTGATGTTTTTGGCAATATCCGCCTCCAAACGGTGCATTTGTCTGCGTATCTGCAACAGCTCTTCCGAAGCCGAATCGCGGATATTTCCTTTGTCGTCTACAAGGCTGTCTATGCTTTTGATGCTGTTTTTATCGAAGACAAAGGCTTCCGAGCGATGAGTTAAACGCGGAAATTTTCCGCTTTCTTTTCGGTTTTCAAAAAAACAAAGACACTCATACACCGTCTGCAACGCCGCTCTCAAATGGCAAAGCGTTTCCGTTTCGATAAACGTGCCTTCCCATTTCAGCCGTTGCAGTTCTTCGTTCAGGTCGAAATAATCCTGTGAAGGAAATGCAGACTCAAAAAGCAAAATTTGGCGAAACTCTTCCGTTTCTTCCTGCATCAAAACCACCTCTTCAAAAGCGGCAGAAAACCGTATTTGTTCCACTTTGTGCCTTCCCAAAGAGCTGATACAAAAGTCGGCAAGCAGATTTTTAATGCTGTCAAATCCTGTTTTTCGCTCAAAATTTGCGGGGTAAATCATCTTTGGCGAAAAATATTACAGCTTAACTCGTTCAAACCTCAACACTCGTCCGCCGTTGGAAAGAGACACATTATCTTCGTTTTGAATGTTCATTTTGTACGAACGTATCAACTTTTTGTTGGCGTTTCCGCCTTTGTGATAGAAAAATATCTCATCGGCATCGTCCGAAATGGCATAATAACAGGCAATAGACCCCTGTTCGGAAATATCGTAATGCGAATCGAAAAAAGCACATTCGCCGTGCAGTTCCACATCGTCGCCCGAAGGGATTTGAGGTGCGGCATAACGTGTTTGAAAAGAAATAACGGCTAAAATAACCTGATCGGAATACGCCTGAAACTCTCCGGTAAGCGTAAAAAAAGCACTGACTTGTTTCTGCGTAAACGTCGGCTCTTTTTTACAGCCGCCCAAAACCAATAAACCGATAATAAAAATATAAATGTATTTTTTCATGCCATTTTTTTTAAAGTGCAAAAATAGTTTTTTTATCGATACCTTTTTACTGTTGACGAAAAATGATGTGCCTGTTTGTTCCACAAACTTTTTTTATTTCCTTTGTCGATACCGTTTTTTTGCTATTTTTGTATCCAAAATAAAAAATCAAACATGGAGATTTTCGGGTTTTGCAATATTGCGTTGATACCGGTGAGAGCTGCCGCAAACCACCGTTCGGAAATGGTAACGCAACTGCTTTTTGGAGAAGCATATCAAATAATTGACCGTGCACCTGTTGTGGGTTGGGTAGAGATTAAAACACAGTTTGACAATTATTGTGGATTTATCGACATGCAACAAGTGGCGTTGATACATGCCAGCAGTTTTGAAAAATATTACACTTCGTGCAATGTTGATGTTGCCGCTTCGCAAATGTTGATTTTTGACCGCAAGCGAAATGTTGATTTTTTCATACCCACCGCCTCTTCTTTGCCGATGTTCGATGAACAAACGATTCGTCTGGGTTCGGAGTGCTTTGAAATCAACCAAAAAATCACGCAGAAAGAGTTTTCTCAGCATGAAAAATTAAAACATACCGCATGGTCTTTCTTGAATACTCCCTACCTTTGGGGTGGACGGACATATATGGGGATTGATTGTTCGGGATTGAATCAGGTTGTTTTCAAGACGATTGGGGTTTTTCTTCCTCGCGATGCGTATCAGCAAGCCACTCTTGGAGAAACCGTTTCTTCGCCTGCAGAGGCACAGTTGGGAGATTTGGTTTTTTTTGAAAATAAAGACGGAAAAATTATTCACACCGGGATTGTCTTGGAAGACAAAACCATACTGCACGCCGGCGGAAAAGTCCGCATCGACCGGTTGGATTCTCGCGGAATATTTTCGTCGGAAAAAGAAGAATACACACACTCACTCAAGATAATAAAACGAATATTGTGATAAAAGAAAATATTTTCCTGCGAGCATTGGAACTCTCGGACGTACAAATACTGTATGCTTTTGAAAATGATGTAAACATCTGGAATGTAAGCGATACGCTTATGCCGTATTCGTCTTTTGCCTTGGAGCAATATGTGTTGAGTGCGATGGAATCGGATATTTACGCTTCCAAACAATTGCGTTTGGTCATTTGCACCTGTTGCGACGGAAAAGCCGTCGGGCT
This sequence comes from Bacteroidales bacterium, assembly GCA_031254735.1. The sequence continues at coordinate 3,622 of JAIRTU010000053.1, forward strand.
TGTCGATCTGTTTGATTTTAATCCCAAACACCGCCGCGCCTGCATCGGCATGCTTATCGACGCCAAATTTCGCCAAAACGGATATGCTTCCGAAGCCTTGCAACTGTTGATGGATTATGCTTTTTCGACACTCAACCTGCATCAATTGGCGTGCATGCTCACCCCCGACAATATTGCCAGTATTAAACTGTTTGAAAAACACGGTTTTGTCTTGAACGGAACAAAAAAAGAATGGCTCTGCATAAACGACAAATGGACGGACGAACTTGTGTATCAATTGATACGAAAAGAGTAAATGAAAGTTACCGACAACGCCGTTGCCCGGACGGTGGAATTTTCGGCTGTTCAACAAAAAAACGACCGGCAAAACACTGTAACGGTTTCAAAACCGATCCCCCGATCTATATAAAACGAACGAGCAGGTTGTTTTATTGTGTATATTTTGTAATTATTTGATAATCAGTAAATTATTTTTTATCCGAAAATATCATTTTTCGTGGGCAACGTCAGCGTATCAAGGTTACACGTCCCTGCTTTTTGAAGACGTTCTTTTTGTCGATGCGATAGGTGATAATGTAGGTGTAGACTCCCGGGGTTGCCATTTTTCCGTTGAAAGAGCCGTCCCATCCTTCGGTAATATCGTTGGTGTAAAACACCCGACTTCCCCAGCGGTCGAAAATGGAGAAAACGTATTCTTCGGCATTCACATACGAATGTACCGGCTTGAAAACACGGTTTTCTGCTATCTCGCTGTTGGGACGAAACATGTTCGGAATATACGAAACAGG
>JAIRTU010000148.1 GCA_031254735.1 Bacteroidales bacterium
CCCTCATTCAGTGCGGCAATCATGGCTTTGCGGCTTTTTTCGGTTTTCGCCTCCTGAATAAAACGTATTTGGTACGCGGGGATTCCGTAGTCCTCCATGAGCTTACGTTTTATTTCGGAACAGGGATTCCATTCATTGGGTTTGTAAGTGCCTAAATCGGAAAAGATAATCCCAAAATGTCTATTAGAATATAACAAGTTGATAATCAGAATGTATCACTTTTAGATTTCTAATGGATGCCATTAGAAAATTGCTCTTGTAACTCGCTGATAATAAACAAAATAGCGTGCATTAATTCAATAAAAATCGATGTTTTTTCGATGAATTAATGCGGAATGGACATTTTGGGTTTATATTAGGATTTGGGGCTGATTTTTTTTCATAGATATTTATGCAATCAAATGAGATAGGGTTAGAAATTAGATGTTACATATCATAAGTTCGTTTACACTTTTTCCGTTCCTTAGAACGTTTAGAATCTCTGGATTAAATAGTTTATTTTTTCTTTCAAAATCCTCTCCCCCAAAATTTTAGAGAGGTTTTGAAAGAAAAAAAATAGAACTCTAAATGTAAACGAACTTATGACACAAAAGTGTAAACAAACTTATGAGATTTATCAATTAGTGATAAGTGATTAATTATGCTCCGGCGTTGCGTTATTGCATTATTATCCACTATTAGTTATTCGTTATTCACTACCAAACATTCACTTCCAATTCCAATTTTACTCCGAATGAAGAAAAGACGTCCTGTTGTATTTTCATTGCCAACAACAAAACTTCGTTGCCGGTTGCATCGCCGCAGTTGATCAAAATCAAAGGCTGTTGGTCGTGAACACGTGCGTTGCCAATCTGTCTGCCTTTCCAACCGAGTATTTCTATGAGTTGTGCCGCTGACAGTTTGCAGGTTTCGGCAGAGACAGGATAGGCTTTCAGGTGCAGATACTTTTGCTTTATCGATTCATAATGAAAAATATCAACGACCGGATTTTTGAAAAAACTTCCTGCATTGCCCCATTTCTTATAATAAGGCAATTTCTCTTTGCGTATTCTCGCAACAATTTTATACACATCATCTGCCGTAGGCGGCATATCAAGCGTATCTACGCTTTTGGCAATATCGGCATAGCTGAGATTGAGCTTTCCCTCAAAAGAAAGTTCAAACTCTACATCGGTAATGATATATTTGTTTTTATGGATAGTATTAAAAACGCTCGAACGATAATCGAAACAACATTCTTCATTCTCAAAAATCCGCTGTTTTTTGTCATCTCTCGAAATGGCATACACCCGCTTGATATGATTTTTTACCTCCTCGCCATACGCACCGATGTTCTGTATCGGACAGCTTCCCACCTTGCCGGGAATCAAAGCCAGATTTTCCAAACCATGACAAAGGTTTTTTACGCAATATCGAACAAAGTAATCCCACCCTTCGCCGGCTTTGGCTTTTATCAACACGTTATTGTCTTCGTCGATAGAGACAATATCGATGCCTTTGGTTGCCATTCTCAAAACTGTTCCTTTTATATTTTTGGTAAACAAAATATTGCTCCCCGAACCCATCACATAAAAAGGATATTGGGCATAATCGGAAGAAAGAAACTCTACAATCTCCTCATCTTTATTAATCATAATAAATCTTTCGGCATATACCTCCATACCAAAAGTATTATACTGTCTCAATGATACATTCTTCTTTATTTTCATACATTATCCAAGATATACAGCACCGGCAATATGATCGCTCTTACTGTCGGTTACCGTCTTTAAACAATTTACTTCGTTATTAATTCGCAAATATCCCAAAAAAGCAAAGATCAATGCTTCTTTATAATCTATCAACCGCTCGTCGGGGAATATCAGTTCCATTAGAGGAAGACAAGCCGCAATTCGTCGGGTCAGAAATTTGTTTTTCACTCCCCCACCCGTCATCAACATTTTTTTGTGCGATGATTCTTTCACCGCACACGCTATTTGACAGGCAATATGTTCTGTTATTGTTGCCAAATTATCTCGATTGGAATAATCAAACGAGAATACAACAGGCAAAAAGACATTTTCAAACCATTCTTTTCCCAACGATTTGGCGTGATGTTTTTTATAAAAATCAAGACCGTTCATCGCAGCAAGCAAATCGTGCTGCACCCTGCCCTGCTCTGCCAACAAACCGTCTTTGTCGAAAGGAAGTCCCTCTTTGGCGGCAAAATAATTCAATGCCATGTTTGAAGGCGAAATATCAAACGCCTTGCGGATACCGTTTTCGTCGAAAGAGATATTGGAAAATCCGCCAATATTCAAACAATAATCATAATCGGCAAACAGATATTTATCGCCAATCGGCACTAATGGAGCACCCTGACCGCCCAACGCCACATCTTGCGTGCGAAAATCGCAAACAACAGGCTTGCCCGAAACTGCCGCCAACACCGCACCGTTCCCTATTTGAAAAGTAAAACCGTTGTGCGGCTGATGAAAAACAGTATGCCCGTGCGATGAAATATAATC
>JAIRTU010000232.1 GCA_031254735.1 Bacteroidales bacterium
CGACAGACGAAAATCCCTTCGTTGGAATTACCCACATCAGGTTCATAGGGTCTGATCTCAGCCGGACATTAGGCACCCCCTCTTCTGCAAAGGTATCACTTTTTAATATGCACCGACACATTCTTTGAATATTTTCTTTTTTTTGACGGGACGGTTGTCTCCCGCTTTGTAAATTTTGTCTGAAAGAAAATGAAAACCTAAGAAAAAAAGTTGTACCTTTGCATTCCGAAAACAGCGGGATGTGGCGCAGTTTGGTAGCGCGCTTCGTTCGGGACGAAGAGGTCGCAAGTTCAAATCTTGTCATCCCGACAAAAAGTGGGTTCCATAGCTCAGTTGGATAGAGCAACTGCCTTCTAAGCAGTAGGTCATTGGTTCGAATCCAATTGGAATCACAAGGTTAAAATGAATGTTTGGCAGTTGCATGAATAGTGCAGCTGCTTTTTTTTCGTTATTTGAAAACAAAGGAAAAAAGGACAAAACAGCTGTTTCGGGGGTGCTGTGAGGGGTGTTGTTGTGTCGGGAGTATAAGCCGAAATGTGTTTTTCCGGAAATTGTTTTTATAAAAATTTATTTATGGGCTTATTTTTCCGATTTTTTTTGTTACTTTGCAAAGCAATTTTTTTACGGTAAGTTTTTTATAAATAACTAACAACAAGATAAATACAACTATGTACGAAATAAAGAATCATTCGATTTTAGACATTAAAGAAGCAGAAACACTGACATTTTTATACAATGGAAAGGAAATAAAGGCAAAAAAAGGCTTTACGATTGCGGCGGCTTTGCATCAGGCGGGTTTTCCTGTACACAGTATGAGTATTTCGCACCGAGAGCGCAGTTTGGCGTGTGGAATAGGTAAATGCGGTGCTTGCGAAATGTTGGTAGACGGCGTTATTCGTCGTATTTGCATTACCAAAGCAGACGGCGTGAAGGAAGTGAAAGAAATTCCCGAAAATTATCTTCCCGCAGCCTGTGAAAATCCGCAGTCGGAGTTGAATATCCATAAAACAACGGTCGCTATTATTGGGGCGGGTCCCGCAGGATTGGCATGCAGAGAGAAGTTGAACGAGTTTAATATTCCCAATCTGGTAATAGACAACAACGCCGTTATCGGCGGACAGTTCAACATGCAGACACATCAATTTTTCTTCTTTGAAAAAGAGAAAAAATACGGCGGCATGCGCGGGTTCGACATCGCCAAAACATTAGCGGGAGAAAATCATGAGGGCATCATTCTAAATTCTACCGTTTGGGATATTTTAGAAGGCAAACGTATTGCGGTGAAAAACATAGAAACACAAGCCATTTTTTATGTAGATGCACAATATATAGTGATAGCAACCGGTGCTGTTCCGTTTACGCCCACGTTTGAAAATGATGATATTCCGGGTGTTTATACGGCGGCGGTTTTTCAAAAAATGATGAATCAGGAAAACACCTTGCTTGGGAAAAACATTTTGACGGTGGGTGCGGGAAATATCGGCTATCTGACTTCGTATCAGGGAATGCAAGCAGGGGCAACCATTAAGGCTATTATTGAAGCACAGGCTTTTGAGGGCGGTTTTCCTGTGCAGGCAAACCGCGTGAGACGTTTGGGCATCCCCATTATGACGTCTCATATTTTGGTAAAAGCCATTCCAAACAAGACCAAAGACGGCATTGTCGGGGCAATAATCGCACAGTGCAAAGACTTTAAACCCATTCCCGGAACGGAAAAAATGATAGACGGAATCGACCTTATCAATATCTGTACAGGTTTGGTTTCGGACGATCAGCTTGCGGTTAAGAGCAAAGAGATTTTTGGCGGCAATACGTTCAGTGTGGGCGACGCCACCCGAATTGGCGAGGGGACAAGTGCTGTCTTGCGAGGAAAACAAGCCGCTTACGAAATAGCTCAATCGCTGAACATTCGTTACGATTATAATCAATATTTGGAAATATCCAAAGAATATATCGATTCGCAACAGCACCCTGTGCGGATTTTGGAAAAACCCTGTCTCCCCAACAAAGAACGCATGCTTGCCAAAGGCTTTGTGCAGATAGATTGTCTGTACGGTTTTGCGTGCAATCCGTGTTCGTTTGCCTGTCGTTACGGAGCAATCACCAAATCAAGCACTTCAACCGTTCCCGCTATCGACTACGACAAATGTATCGGGTGTATGGATTGCGTGTATCAATGTCCGGGCTTGGCTGTTTTTGGTTATAATATTCAAAAACAACAGTTGTTTCTGCCGATAGAATACCATGCGGAAGAAGGTGCGGAAGTGTTTTTGGTGGATAACAACGGAAAGAAAGTGGGCGAAGGAGTGATTGAGAAAATCTTGAAAAAAGAAAATAAAACAAATGTCGCTCGCGTAAAAGCTGCCACCGTTTCCGGCGAAGAGCTGCTCAAAGTAAGAGGATTTATCGTGAAATCGTCCTATCCCGAACCCATAACGTTGAAGCCGGCGCCCGAAGTCGCTTCCAAAACGCTGGTCTGCCATTGCGATGATGTAACGGTGGAAGAGATTGTCGGGGCTATCGGCGTTGACCGACCTTTTATTTCGGTAGATGAATTGAAACATATCACTCGTTTGGGAATGGGACCCTGTCGCGGAAAACGGTGTATTCCTCGTGTGAAACAAGCCTTGCGTGCGTACAATATTGAGGTTTTGGGCGATGCTACGCCTCGTGGTCCTTTGTCGAATCAGGTTTCTTTGGCAGATTTGCACAATCCGAAAGTGAAAAAGACGGTTGTTATCGGTGCGGACAAAAAGGCGAAACAAATACATACCGAAGTCTTGATTGCAGGAGGCGGAATAGCAGGAAGTGCCTTGTTTCGTTATTTTGCACAGGCGGGCAAGAAGCCGATTTTGGTAAATGCCGACCATGGGTCTTCGTGGCGAAATATTGCGGGCGGGCGACCCACGTTTTCCAATCCCGACATTTCGGATATTGCCAAACACAATTTAGAGCTTTTCAAAGAGATACAGCAAACTTTCAATATCAATTTCAAACCCATTCGTTATGTGAATTTGGTGCATGACGAAGCCACATACAAGGCTTTGGACGCTTCGCGGGCATGGAGTGACGCCAAAATGGTTGATGTTAAAGATTTTCAAAAAGAGGTTTCTCCCTGTTGGAACAAAAAGACCACAGATTATTCGCATGCGCTGATCACCAACGACTGTTGGCAGGCAACGCCCGGACTGACCCTTGAATTTGTTCGACATGCAGGTATTCGGGCGGGAGGACAGATTTTGGAAGATTGCCGTTTGATCAACGTGCATAAACAGGGCAATACTTTTTATGCGTTGGTGCTGACTCATCAGGGGGAATATATCGAATATTGCTGCGAACACTTTGTGAATGCTTTGGGAAACAATGCCGAAAAATTTGCCAACATGTTGGATATAGAAACAGGGTTGTATCCTGTGAAACATCAGGCGTTTATCACGCAACGCTTGCCGCTGTTGGGCAAAGACGGAGATGCTTTGGATATGGTTATCGACCGCAGGAAGTACAAAGGTTTTTCTGCCGTTTACGGTCAGCAGTTGAAAGAGACAGGACAAATTATTGGTTGTGCTTCGCCTGCTTGCGATCCGGCAGAAACAAAGAGCAATTTGAAAGTAAACAGTCGGGAGTTTTTGGAGATTGTCTCCGAAATGTTTTCCAATTGGATTCCCAATTTGTCGGGTGTAAGTTTTCAGGCTTTTTGGGGCGGATATTATGTAGAACCGCGTTATATTGTCGATCCCGAATTGGGATTGTTGGTAGGCTTGCGTGGGCATGGATTTATGTTGGGGCAATATCTGGCTAAAATTTACGTGGACAAATTGCTCGGCAAAGCCGTTCCTCACTACATGGACGACCTGAAACTCTCCGGCAAGGGACTAAGCGAAACGGCGTTTAAATAGCGGCGTCTGTCCTTTCCTTTTGTATTTTTAATTACGAATTACGTTTCTTCGCTTCGTCTGTGCGTTCTCCGTTGCCTGAACCGAGATTATTTAAATAAAGTTCTCGTATTTGGCGACAGACACTTCGGAGTATATCTCCAAAAATCCCCCGCAGGAAAAAAAACAGTGAATAACGAATAGTGAAAAATAGTGCTGCGAAGAAACGAAAGAACACAAACAGGAAGAAACTACTCCATCAGTTTTTTGTAGCGAAATTTTTGCGGAGTGTCGCCCAAACGTTTCTTGCGGTTTTCTTCGTACTCGGAGTAACTGCCTTCAAAAAAGTAAACGGAAGCCTCGCCCTCAAAAGCAAGGATATGCGTGCAAACCCTGTCTAAAAACCAACGGTCGTGAGAGATAATCACCACGCAACCGGCAAAGTCTTCCAGCGCTTCTTCCAAAGCACGCAAGGTGTTGACGTCAATATCGTTGGTCGGTTCGTCCAGCAGCAACACGTTAGCCTCCGATTTAAGCGTCATTGCCAAATGCAAACGATTGCGTTCCCCGCCGGACAGTACGCCTGTTTTCTTCCCCTGATCCGCACCACTGAAATTAAAACGAGCGATGTACGCTCTGGCATTTATCAGTTTTCCGCCCAACATCATTTGCTCGTTGCCGCCGGAGATAACCTCATAAACCGTTTTTTCGGGGTCTATTTCCACGTGCTGTTGATCGACGTAACCCAATTTCACGGTTTCACCCACTTTAAACTCGCCGTTATCGGGTTTTTCCAATTCCATAATCATGCGAAACAGCGTTGTTTTCCCCGCACCATTTGCCCCTATAATGCCCACAATGGCATTGGGCGGCAGCGAAAAATTCAAATGTTCATACAGCAGCTTATCGCCAAAGGCTTTGGAAACATCAAGGGCGTCAATGACATTGCTTCCCAAACGAGGTCCGTTGGGAATAAAAATCTCTAACTTTTCTTCTTTTTCTTTTACATCTTCGTTGAGCAGCTTATCGTAGGCATTCAAACGTGCTTTCGACTTGGCATGACGGGCTTTGGGCGACATGCGAACCCATTCCAACTCACGTTCCAAGGTCTTTTGTCGTTTAGATTCCTGTTTTTGTTCCATTTTCAAGCGGGTTGCTTTTTGCTCTAACCACGAAGAATAATTGCCTTCCCAAGGGATACCTTCCCCTCTGTCGAGTTCCAAAATCCAACCTGCGACATTATCCAGAAAATAGCGGTCGTGCGTAACGGCGATAACCGTTCCTTTGTATTGTTTCAGATGTACTTCGAGCCATTGCACCGATTCGGCATCCAGATGGTTGGTCGGCTCGTCGAGCAGCAAAATATCGGGTTCTTGCAGCAGCAAACGGCACAATGCCACCCTGCGGCGTTCTCCTCCCGAAAGGTTTTCAACGGGCGTGTTGCTGTCGGGACAGTTCAAGGCATCGAGGGCGCGTTCCAGCTTGGAATCCAACTCCCACGCATCGTGTTGTTCTATCAGTTCGGTGAGTTCGCCCTGACGTTCGATAAGTTTATTCATTTCTTCGTCGCTCATGGGTTCGGCAAATTTGTTGTTCACCTCTTCGTATTCTTTCAAAACGGCAACAATTTCGCCCACACCTTCCATTACGACTTCCTTTACCGTTTTGGCATTATCCAAAACAGGCTCTTGCGGAAGATAACCCACCGAATATCCCGACGAAAAAACCACTTCGCCCGAATACGATTTATCTTCTCCCGCAATAATTTTGAGCAAAGAAGATTTCCCTGCGCCGTTCAATCCCAACACGCCGATTTTCGCACCGTAATAAAAGGATAAATAAATATCTTTCAACACTTGTTTGCCCGGATTGAACGTTTTACTCACATTGACCATCGAAAAAATGATCTTCTTATCATCTGCCATCGCTGTTCTATTTATTTGATTATTATATTTCTGAATAATTTTACTCCATGAATAATTTCTTCACGAGAGCCTTTTTGTTTTAATTTTTGCAAAAGTACAATTTTTTTTTACCGGTCAATTGGCAATTACGCTTTGTTGTTTCGGGCGGGCGGATTATTCACTGTTCGTTATTCGTTATTCACTGTTTTTCCCCTGCGGGGGATTTTTTTGTAGTGGTAAGTTGTCAGTGATAAGTGATTAATGACGCATTGACAAAACGGCAGAGCATAACTAATCATTTATCACTAATCATTATTTTTTGTTCCGCTTTTGAACGATAAAACATGTATGCTTACTCCTGCGGCTATCAGCAGCAGCAGTATCCGCACCCAAATGACAGAAACAAGAAATATCGATACGCCGATAGAAACCCAAAGTAGGACTATGGTATATATCTTCGCTCTTAGAGGAATGATTTTGTTCTCTTTGTAGTCTAAAATGATTTTGCCGAAAAGAGGGTGCGACGTCAGCCAACGATACAGTCGCGGCGAGGCTTTCAGATAGCAGGACGCCGCCAATAAAACAAAAGGTACCGTCGGCAACAAAGGAAGAAATATCCCTGCTATTGCCAAGGCTAAGGCAAGGCTTCCTGCTGTTATCAATACCGTATTTCTCATCTATGCCGCAACATGTCAATACAAGGGCGGGCAGTCTGTTTTGATGAAATAAATAATTGCGAATATCCTTTTTTCGGAAGATATTCGCAATTACCGACTGACGCCGCAAAACGTTTTTTATACACTCAATTCTACCGTCCAGACAAAAGCACGAACGTTTATTCCGTCGTTGCGGTTGCTGAGTTTTTTTACCGCTTGCAGCAAAGGCGAAACTTTTTCATCGTCCACCATAACAAGCATGGCGGAGTTCATTTCGGGCCATGTGTGCGTGCCTCGATGCGGTTCTCCTTTCACCGTTCCTACGCCCTGCACCTCTTCCCAAAACGTAAAACCTCTAATTTCCAACTGATCGAGCATATACTCTACACGCTCTGTATTTGTTTGACTAAATGCTATGAATACTGCTTTCATTTGTTCTTTCTGTTTTTTCGCAATGGTGAATTGCTACTGTTGTTCATTATTATTTTTTGTTACATACAAATCCTTTTCGGGAATATCGGGCTGTTTCATAAAGTAGAAATTCTTCTGTATTTTTCCCTGTTTGTTTCGTTCTCCGCTTCGAGACATCACTCCGTATAAAACAGGCACAACAATCAAGGTAACAACGGTAGAAGCTGTCAATCCGCCAATAACCACAATACCCATAGGCACCCATATTTCGGAACCCTCGCCGGAACTTAACGCCATAGGCAACATTCCCAATATGGTTGTGACTGCCGTCATCAGCACCGGACGCAAACGCGACTGTCCCGACAAAGCAATAGACTCGTTCAACGGATAGCCTCTGTCGCGCATCAGATTGATGTAGTCGACCAAAACAATACCGTTTTTGGTAACAATACCCACCAAAAGGATAACTCCCAACGCACCAATCATGTCCAACGACGTGTTGGTGATCAGCAACGCAAGTATCACTCCGGTAAGAGCAAAAGGCAACGACATCATAATGATAAAAGGTTTGGAAAAAGATTCAAACTGCGAAGCCATTACAATGTAAACCAACATAACAATAAGCGCCAACAACATTCCCATATCGGTAAACATCTCCTGCTGTTCTTCGTAATCTCCCCCAATATTGATAGTAACGTCTTGCGGAATTTTCATGTTATCGATTTCCTGCTGCACTTTTTCCGCCAACTGTCCCAACGAGATGCTTACAGGCGTAGCCGATACGGTAACTATCCTTTCTCGGCGTTGTCGTTCTATGGCAGGCGGACCCCAATATTCTTCCACTTTGGCAATTTCTTTCAGTTTTACCTTTTGCCCGACAGGGGTCATCATGGTTAATTCTTCCAAAGCCGAAATGGTGTTGCGATAATCTTCTGCCAGACGAACAATAATGTCGTACTCGTCTCCCTGCTCGCGAAGAAAACCTGCCGCCATACCATTCACCCGATTGCGGACAAAGGTAGATACGCTTGCTTGACTTAATCCCAACTTGGCGATTTTCTCTTTGTCGAACACTATCTGCAATTCGGCACGGTCTTTATCGCGACTTATCTTAATGTCTCTTGCACCTTTCACCGACTCTAACCGTTTGGAAATATCGGCGGCGACAGCGTTGGTGGTATTAAAATCGTACCCGAAAACCTCTACGCTCACGTTGTTGGTAGCACCGCCGCCACTTTGGTTTGTAACCGTATAAGTGATTATTTCGGGCATCTTCGACAATTCCTGACGAACAATTTCCGCAATGTTGAAGATAGAACGGTCTCTTTCGCTTTTCTTGTTGGTACGAACGGTCATGCTTATCTTGTTGTTGGTGGTAGAAGAAAACAATGACGAAATACCCGCGTCATCGCTTGAACCGGCAGAAGTGGAAATGATAATGGTTTCAGGAACTTTCTGCAATATCATTTCTTCTATCTTTCGGGCGGTCTTGACGGTTTCTTCCACGCGCGTCCCTCCTTCCAACTCCACACTGATATTCATACGTGCATTGTCGGATTGCGGCATAAAGTCCGAGCCTATCATTCCTGTCACAACAGGAATAAGCGAAGCCGCAAATATCAGGGCAGCCACCCCAAGCGTTATGCGTTTGTGTCTTAAACATACACGCAATACTCTTGCATACCATGCGTCTACCTTGTCCAACATCCTGACCACCGTATTTTGATAGGTGAACCGATGTTCTTTTTTCTTTCTTTTGTTTTTTAATAAATTGGGATTTCCTGCTTTGAGCATTCTGGAAGATAACATCGGCGTTAAAGAAATGGCAACCACCGTAGACGTAACAACGGTAATGGTAACTATCCACCCCAATTCTTTAAACATAATACCCGCCATTCCCGGAAGCATGGTCAAGGGAACAAAAACGGCTACAATCACCAATGTAGTGGCAATAACGGCAACCCAGACTTCGTTTGTCGCATAAATGGCGGCTTCTCTTTGGCTTGCCCCTTTTTCGATATGCTTGTCGATATTTTCCAACACCACAATCGCATCATCTACCACCATACCGATAGCCACCGTAAGCGAAGCCAACGATATAATGTTTAACGAACTGCCCGAAAGTGCCAGATAAATAAACGCTACCACCAACGAAATAGGTATCGTCAGGGCAATGATAACGGTTGCCCGCCATTTTCCCAAGAAAAACAACACCACCAACACCACAAAAAGCAAAGCATACAAAATGGTTTCTCCCAATCCGCTGATAGAATCCATTATCGATTCGGACGAATCGTATATCATCTCTACCCGAATATCGGGGGGGAGGGTCGGGATAATTTTAGCCAATTCTTTGCGGACGTCGCTTGCCACCTGCACCGTATTCCCCCCCGACTGTTTCATAATCACAAGTCGAGCGCCGTCTTTTCCATTGATTTTTTCTTCCAGAGAAAAGTCTTTGATCGTGTCTCTTACAATTGCCAAATCTCGCAAAAACACCTGTTTGCCGTCTTGTGAGGTAGACACAACAATATTGTTGATTTCGCTGCTTTCGACATATTCTCCCTGCACACGCAGCGGATACGATTCTTTTCCCATTTTCACCGTACCGGAAGCCAAATTGAGGTTGTTGCTCATCACTGCCTGTCCTATCATTTCTACGCTCAGATTGTAGGCGTCTAATTTGTTCGGGTCAAGGTCGACATACACATATCTTTCCGGCGCTCCCGACAATGCCAGTGTTCCTATTCCGTTTATCCTGTTCAAGACATTAATGACATTGTCTTCTATTATTTTTTGCAGTCCGGGATAACTCTCCGAAGCGGTGATTGCGTACTGCATAATGGGCATAGAGCTGGAATTGAACTTAAAGATCATCGGACGAGAAACCCCTTCGGGCAAGGCGTCGAATACAATGTCGATAGAAGAACGTATATCGTTGACGGCTTCGTCCAGATTGGTTCCCCAATTAAACTCCAATGTTACCACCGATATATTATCTTTCGAGGTAGAATATATTTCTTTTAATCCGTCGATAGAATTTAATGTGTTTTCAACAATCTTCGAGATGTTGGTTTCTATTTCCGAGCCGTTTGCTCCCGGATAAGACGTCATAACGGAAACGTATGGCGGGTCTATTTCGGGATATAAATCTATTGGCAAACGTGTTACGGAAAATACTCCCAAGATAACGACCGCTACGAATATCAATCCCGTAGTTATCGGTTTGTTGACCGCTGTTTTATATATACTCATTTCTGCCTGATTTATTTATTGTTAGACGATAGGTTGCTGTTTGTTTTTTCCTGTATCTGCAATTTATCTCCGGCAATCAGTCGCGATTGACCTGCGGTGATAATTTGATCCTTTTCTTTTATCTCGCTTGATAATATTTCTATTTTATCGTCAAAACGTTGTCCGAGTTTTACGGAAATACGCTTTGCCACGCCATTATCATTCAGAAAAACATAACGTTCGTTAGAACCCTGCAATTTCAAAACGGCTTGATAAGGCACAAGCAACGATTCTATTTCTCCCATTTCCAAAGTTACTCTTGCAAACATACCCGGACGCAATATCTGTTTGGAATTGGCTATCCGCAATTTTATCTGAAAGGTATGCGAAGCGGGATCGATAGTGGGATATACCGTTTCGATAACTGCCGTAAATGCCTGTTGGGGATAAATATCGGAAGTCAGATTTACTTTTTGACCCTCTTTCACAATAGGGAAATAGGTTTCGGGAATATTCACCAATGCTTTGAGCATGGTTATTTGCGTAAGCACAAGTATCGGCATTCCGCTGTAAAGTTCGCCGTCTTCGTAATTGCGGGCAGAGATAACACCCGAAAAGTCTGCTTTTACAAACGTATTTTTCTCCAAAAACGCCAACGATTCTTTTGTTTGTTCATATTGAAGTTTCATCTGGTCGTATGCCTGTTGAGAGACGCTTCCGCTTTCGTGCAGCGCTTCCATACGTGCCATTTCTATTTTCAGGTTGGTAAACGCCAGCTTGGTGGTGTTGAGCTGATTTTGATCCATTACCACCAACGTCTGTCCTTTTTTCACGTTTGAACCCACATCTACGTGTATTTGTTCTATTTTCCCTGTTATGGACGGCGAAATGTTCATGGTTTCGTATCCTTGCAAAGTGGTGGACAAAGTAAGCGTATGAGCAATTTTCTCTCTCTGCAATGTCAACACTTCCACACGCTGCAAACTGTCTTTTACAGGTGCGATACCTTTTTGTTTGTTTCCGTTTCCGCAGTTTGTCAAACTCAAAACCGCAACAGTCAATACTGTCAATTTGATGAATTTATTCATTGTATACTAATTTTTTAATTTCTTTATTTATTTAAAAGTGTTTCTAATTCTATTTGTGCGTTAAGCAATTCCAACATTGCCTGTATATAGTTGCTCTGTGCCGCTATCAGGTTGGTACTTGCGTTGGTCAAGTCTATGCTGGAAGCGTAGCCGTGTTCGTATTTGTTGCTGATATTGGTAAATACACGTTGCGATACGTCGATATTTTTACGTTGTGTTTCGTAATTTTCCAGATTGGTACGCAGGTTGTACCGCAATTGTCGGTCTTGTATTTTCAGTTGATCTTCTATGGTTTCAAGGTTATACATTGCCGATTTGTAATCGCATTTGGCTTCGTTGACTTTTGCCAATTTGTTTCCCGAAGAAAAAATGGGAATGCTCAAATTCAAGCCGATCACTTGCGGCGGGTTCATGTCGAAATCCGACTTTTTGATTTTTCCGGTATACTGATAATACAAACGCAACGACGGTCCGTAAGCCCATTCGTTTATGCGGACTTGCTTTTTTGCCAATTCCACATTTTTCTCGGTCAATTGATAATCCAGATTGTTTGCCGGCGAAAAGCCTTGATCCAACAGTTTTTCGATGGTTTCCGTGTCGAAAACTTTTCCAATATCTTCGGTTAACACTATTTTCATGTCTACTTTGGTTCCAAGCATTAATCGCATGGAATTATACAGCATTTCCAACGAGCGTTTTGTGGAATTGATCGTATTTCGCATGGAAGACACCTGCACCGAAATTTGGTCGGCATCGGTCTGTTCGCTCACTCCGACGGTGGCAGATTGTTGTGCGAAGGCTTCCAATTTCAACATGTTGTCCATGTTTCTGTCCAACAAATCTACCGTATTTTCCATTGCCAGAATAGAAAAATAAATCGTCCTCAACTGCGATTTTATGTTTCGTTCGGTTTTTTCGTAATTGGTTTTTGCCATGTCGATTGCAATTTTTCCCAAAGTTGCCGAAACGATCTGTTGCCCGCTTACGGCAATGGCAGCCTGTGCGGTAAAGTTCGTCGTTGGATTCATTTTGAAACCGGCAGCACCAAGCATCACCTCATATCCGAGATAATCGGTGTAATCCAAAGCGGTTGTAACTTGCGGAAGCATGGTTGAAATGGCATACCATTTGGTTGCTTCTGCCTTTTTTATGTCCAAAGAAGCGGTTTTCATCAAACGGTTGTGTTCCAATGCGTAATTTTCCGCATCTTTGACCGATAAACGCAACAGGCTGTCTTGCCCCATTACATTTATTTCGATTAAAATGGCGCCGCACAAGGCAATCAAAGTTTTTTTATTTAGCATCATTCTCTATTGATTTTTTTTTGTTTTACATTTTTTCATGCATAATTTTTTATCTCCGAAATACGGATAATTTCGCCGTTGTATATCGTCTATCAGCTCTATTCCTTTGAGTGTGGATATTCCTCTTACGAAACAGAGCAACGTATTTTGAAAGATTTCTCCCACCGAGAAACGCTCAAAAAGTTCTTTGCTGTGTTTGTTTGTCGATTGAAGTTCAAAAAACAGTATTTTGATAATTTCAACGTTTATGTC
>JAIRTU010000266.1 GCA_031254735.1 Bacteroidales bacterium
TCTGAAATTTGTTTGGCGACTTCCTTTTCTCTTACCATGCTGATGCGTTTTAACACCGCATACCATTTCTTCTCTTCTCTGTTGGCAGGATTTGCACGCTGCACTTTGTTATAAATTATGGCCATACTGTTTTGTTTTATGTCCTCTCCGGACGTTTATAATTCTATTTATCTTTTGTGTTTTGTGTTTTGTTTATTACTTTTTTTTCGTTTTTACGGCGTTATTTGCAGGGCTACGGAATATAATATAATCCGTCCAAATTTGGTGTGGTGTAAATATTTTCTCCGCAGCACATTTCTATTGGTATCCACATTCCCTTTATATATACATATTGTATATATGATGAAGGCATTATAATTATATCACTTGCTATAGGAATAAGGACAGGATTTAATGTTAGTTTATATCGCTGCCATAGTTTTATTTCTTCCCTGCCTTTTGTTATCTTTCCTTTCAATGAAATTATCTGATAACTATCACGTCCTTGTTCAATAATATGGTAGGGATAATCTGAATGATATATTCGCATAGAATCATTTGTTATTATTATCGAATAAAACTTTTTTTCTTCTTTAATCTTTATAACTGTAAAGTACCCTGTTGAAGAATATTTGTTTATTGTGATTGTATCATTAGGATTAATGGTGTGTCTACTACCAAAATATTCTATATCTCTATATGCTCCTTTTTTAGGTCTATTCTTATAAAAAGTTCTTTTTGAGCATGATATTAAAAAAAAGACAGATACTAAAAAAAACATGAATGCTTTCCATTTTCTCATGGCTTTTATCCTCTTTATCTTTTTATCCTCTAAATATTCGACCCTCTTTTTGGGTTTTCCTGTAAGTTTTCACTCTCCGTCGATGCCGGAGGTTTCTACCTGTGTTATTTTCTTGATCAAACCCTGCAAAACACTTCCGGGACCTATTTCCGTAAAATGCGTGGCGCCGTTGGCAAGCATATTTTGAACGGTCTGTGTCCATAACACAGGGGCGGTAAGCTGACGTTTCAGATTTTTCTTTATTTCGGAGGTATCCATACTTGGCTTTGCCGTATAGTTTTGATAAACAGGACAAACAGGAGTAAAGAAATCAACCTTATCGATAGCTTTTTTGAGTTCTGCCGCAGCGGGATCCATAAAAGGAGAATGAAACGCACCGCTTACTTTCAACGGAAGCACACGCTTTGCACCGCTTACTTTCAAAATTTCGCTCGCCTCTTCTATCCCTTTGATCGAACCGGAGATAACCACCTGTCCGGGAGCATTGAAATTGGCGGCAACCACAATTTCGGAAGTAACCCGATGTACCATATCTGCCACTTTCTCGTCTTCCAGCCCCAAGACCGCCGCCATGGTCGACGGCGTTATTTCACACGCTTTCTGCATCGCCAACGCTCGCTTGTAGACCAATTGCAATCCGTCTTCAAACGACAGGCATTTATTGGCTACCAATGCCGAAAATTCGCCCAGAGAATGCCCCGCCACCATATCGGGCTTGCACATCGAACCCATTGTCGCAACCAAAATGGTGGAATGCAAGAAAATGGCAGGTTGTGTTACTTTGGTTTGCTTCAAATCGTCTTCGCTGCCTGTAAACATGACGTCGCTAATCCGAAAACCCAGAATATCATTTGCTCTTTCAAACAAATCTCTTGCTTGGGGATTGTTTTCGTATAATTTTTTTCCCATGCCGGTAAATTGCGCCCCTTGTCCGGGGAAAACAAATGCTTTCATGATGTATATCTTTTAGTTATAAATAAATAAGTCTTTTTTTTAATTACTTGAATCCTCCCAAAGAGGACTTTTGCTGTTTCATTATTATAAACAATGAAGGTGTTGTTATTGTTCTAAATATTTTATTAATCAACCGGTTATAAATGTATTGCCTGTCCCATGGCTGCTTCTACCGCTTCCATAATCGCTTCCGACATGGTCGGGTGGGGGTGAACGGCTTCCAACAGCTGTTGTGCCGTAATATTCTGTTGCCGAACAACCACCGCTTCGGCGATCATTTCGGTAACGTTGTCGCCGACCAGATGACAGCCCAACATCAAATGGGTGTTGCTGTCGAAGATCACTTTTACCATACCGTCTTTGTTTCCTGCCGCCGTAGCCTTGCCCGATGCGGTAAAAGGAAATTTCCCCACCTTAATATCGTATCCCATTTCGAGGGCTTTCTTTTCGGTTATCCCCACCGAAGCCACTTCGGGAGTGGTGTACGTACAGCTCGGAATGTTGCCGTAATCGATTGCCTGCGGCTGATGTCCTGTTATTTTTTCTACGCAAACAATCGCTTCGCGAGAGGCTACATGCGCCAGCGCAGGACCTCCGACAATATCACCAATGGCATAAACGCCTTCAACATTGGTTCGGTAATACTCATCGACCAACACTTTTCCTTTTTCAAACAGAATGCCTGTTTCTTCCAATCCGATATTTTCGATATTGGTTTGAACGCCAACCGCCGACAAAACTATATCTGTTTCCAATTCAACAAGATTGCCTTTTTTGTCTTTCACCGAAACGTTGCACACGTCCCCAACCACGTCTACTTTTTCTACGGAGGCTTCCGTCATCAGTTTCAAGCCCTGTTTGCGGAAAGAACGTTCGATCTGTTTGGAAGAATCTTCATCTTCTATGGGTAAAATATTGGGCAACAATTCTATCAGCGTTACCTGTACGCCCAAGCTGTTGTAAAAAAACGCAAATTCGCTTCCTATTGCACCTGATCCGACAACAAGCATGCGTTCGGGCAGTTTCGACAAGGTTAATGCCTCGCGGTAGCCGATAATCTTTTTTCCGTCTTGCGGCAGATTGGGCAGATTGCGAGAACGCGCCCCTGTTGCCAAAATAATATGATTTGCCGTATATTCCTGTTTTTCGCCTTCGGCAGATGTTACTTCTACTTTTTTGTTTGGAAGCACTTTGCCGTGTCCTGCAATTATATCGATATTATTTTTCTTAAACAAAAATTGAACTCCTTTGCTCATGCTTTCCGCCACGTTGCGACTTCGACGGATAATGGCTTCAAAATCGGGATATACTTCGCCATTCAACGCAATGCCGTAGTCTTGGCAATGCTGCATGTAACGAAATACCTGTGCCGATTTCATCAGGGCTTTGGTGGGAATACAGCCCCAATTTAAACAAATTCCGCCCAATTCGGCACGTTCTACAACGGCTACTTTCATGCCTGACTGTGAGGCTTTTATTGCGGCAACATAGCCGCCGGGTCCACTTCCTGTTACTATCAAATCGTAAACTGTCATATCGATATTATTTTTTTCAAAGGTACATATTTTTTTTATGATGTTATTTCTTTCCGAAATTTTCTTCTTTCACCACCGTTCCCAAAGTGTCGTGAAAAGCCCACACGCCTATTTTCTTGCCCATATCGTACTTTCCAGTGATATACGGTTTTCCATTGGGATACCATGTGTTATAATCGCCGTCTTCTTTTCCGTTGACATATTTAATCTGACTGTTTTTCTGTCCGTTTTCGTACCACGAAGTCCAAACACCGTTACGATTGGCAGCGTCATCGTATTTGCCCTCTATATATTTTTTTTCTCCGGGAAAATAATGTGTTTCTTTGTACAATTTCTTTTCGCCCTGTTGGTCGGTGGTATATTCCAACAGTACTTTGGGCTTGCCGTCGGCGTATGCTTCTCTCACTTCGGGTGTTGTCTTGGTTCGATTACAAGAAATTATCGTCATCGAAATACAGCCTAAAAACAAAATTAATCCTTTACGTTTCATGCTCATTTATTATTTATATTTAATAGTAAAAAAAATTAAAAATTATATAGTGTTCAATCTCTGTCGGTTGAAAGTTATTTCTTTTTGTCTTTTTCTTTTTTTTCTTTTCGTCCAAAAACGGTAACATTGATATACTTCTTCGGATTGTTTTTCAAATCTTCCAGCAATCGCTCTAAGGTAACCAACGAATTGTTTAAATTGACATACAAGCTTGTGTCTGTAACCAACTGTCCCAACGTACCTTTACCGGCGTTCATATTCTCTACAAGCAAATTGGCTCTGTTTGCCAATATCGAGATGCTGTCTGTCAAATGTTTGATTTCAGCTTCTGCCAAATGGTCGGAAACCGTACTTATTTTTTCTATGATATGGGCAATATTGTCGTTGTTTTCTCGCAACATAGCCGTAAAGGACTGTATATCGGCTATCGCAACATTTACATTGGAAGCATTATCTTTCACGATATTATCAACATTTTGTATGATGGAACAAAAATTGGTAACGGCAAGTTTCAAGCTGTCTATTGCAAGAGAGGTCATCAAGTTTTTTACCACAACCATTGTCGTGTCTACGTTGGAGACTATCTTTCCCAAGTCGCCCAAGCCGTCCATTATGCCCGGAGAAATGCTTCCCCATACGGTATCGCCCTCTTGAAGATATTGATGTTCGCCACTGTACAATATTTCTACCTGCGGCGAGCTGAACAAATCGGGAGAGACAATGCGAATGGTGGAATGAAGAGGAATTTGTATCTCTTTATTTACATGTATCGTAACCAACACCCTGTTGGAAAGTTCCGGCACAAGTTGAATATCATCTACATTGCCTACATTCATTCCGTTGACCGTAACCAAATGAGCCGGCGTTAAACCCGAAGCATTGTCGAATATCACATGATAGGTATATTGCTTTTTGAAAATATCTATCCCCTTCAAAAAATTGATGCCCCAAATCAACAGAAACAATCCTGCCAATGCAAAAACGGCTATTTTTATCTCCGTCGATTTAAAAATGTTCTTTTTCTCTCCCATATCACCTTACTTTTTATTTTCTAATTCTTGTGCCTGCTGCAATGTAATTCTTTTTCCTTCTGCATCGTAACATACGATAAAAGCGTCTTCAAAGCCGACTTTTTTCACCGAAGGAAGTTCTTCCCGAGCTTGAGAATACGTATCGTATCTTCCCGAAGTATATATATATGTGTTGTTCTTTTTTTCTATTTTAACGTCTTTCAGTCCTTTCAATTTCGGATTGTCTGTCTTTAATTTTTCGGCAAGCGTCATAAACTGTATGCGATAAACCACCGCAGGCGGAATGTCTGTTTGGGTTTTGTCTTCGTTTTTTGAAGTAACGATAAACGCATCTTTAAACCCCGCTTTTTTCACCCTCGTCAAAAGTTCGATTGCCTGTGTTTGCGTAGTACATTTTCCGCAGGTGTAACGATATTTGTTTCCTGTTTGTACAATATCTATATCGGGCAAACCTTTCAGTTCGGGATCGTTTTTCTTCAATTTTTGGGGAATGGTCATAAACTGCACCATGTAAAGAATATCGCTTTGCGAAAAGTTTGTTGCCCCCGATTGAGTTTCTGTGGAAGCAGTTGTTGGGCTTGCGGTGGTATCTATTCCCGTGAAATCTATTTCTACCGCATTTGCCTTTATTATTTTGGCAAAACCATTATACATTGCCGTTGCCAACGCCGCCTGACCTTTGGCGGAAGCCAGATAGGTCTCTTCTTCTTTATTGCTCAAAAAACCTGTTTCCACAAGCACACTCGGCATTGCCGAACGCCACAACACCATAAACGGTGCTTGTTTTACGCCCCTGTCGGCTCGCTTGCACAGCGTTTTTAGTTCCGACTGTATGGCTGCCGCCAATTTAATGCTTTGGTCTAAATATTTATTTTGCATAAATCGAAACATAATATAGGACTCGGGCGAAGACGGATCGAAATTGTCGTAATTGCTTTTGTGATCGGATTCATAGAAAATGGAAGCATTTTCTTTTTGAGCAATAGCCAGATTAGCTTCGCTTTTGTCCAGACCCATTACAAAGGTTTCCGCACCATTCACCACACTGTTACGGTCTACCGCATTGCAATGAATAGAGATAAAAAGGTCTGCATTATTATCGTTGGCAATTTGTGCCCGTTGGTGCAGCTTTACAAACACATCGGTTTTGCGAGTGTAAACAACTTTGATGTCCGAGTGATTTTTCTCTATCAGCGACCCCAATTGCAGAGCAAGTTTCAACACAACGTCTTTTTCTTTAACGCCTGTTATCCCGATAGCGCCCGGATCTTCTCCGCCATGTCCCGCATCAATAACCACCACCCGGATCGGCATAGCCGCCGCCGAAGGTATATATGTTACCGACAATAATAAATAAATAAAACTTAGCGTTGCTGCATAGAATAATCTCATTATGTCTTTGAATATGTTTTATAAATTATACAATAAAAAGGTGCAATTTTTTTTCGTAAATTTGCGTCCTATTTTCTAACACAAAAGTAAACAAAATTTGCATACGAAAATTCGCGAAATAAAAACAAATAAAAACATGATTTGCAAAAGGTTATGCAAATGGGTTGTGGGGCAGACGGTTTTTTTGTTTTGTTGTTTTTCCATTGGAAATGCTCAAAATAATGCAACCGATACCGCCAAAACACCCGCTGTTTCTTCTTTTGTTTCCGATTCTTCGCTGCTGAAAACCGACAGTTTGGCGGCTGTTTCAACCGACAGCATTGTTGCCGACAGTTCAAAAAAATATTTGCCTGTTTCAAAAAATGCGGTTACCTCTGTTGTTGATTATTTTGCTCAGGATTCGGTATGTTTCAACATGGACAGCGCTACGGTATACCTTTATCATAATACCGATCTGCATTATGACGATGTTAATTTGAAAGCCAATTATGTGGAAATAAATTTCTCGACCAACGAACTTTTTTCCAAAGGCATACCCGATACGTTGGACAAATTGCAGGGAACGCCTGTTTTTCAACAGGGAAGTTACGAGGTGAAAAGCCACGAGCTGACCTACAATTTCGACTCGAAAAAAGGACTCCTCCGCAATGTCATTACGCAAGAGGGCGAAAGCTATCTGCATGGAGAGATAGTGAAGAAAAACGAAGACAACACCAGCTTTATCCGACGCGGGAAATACACAACCTGCAATTTGGAACACCCGCATTTTGAAATTGACTTCGGAAAAGCAAAAGTAATTCCCAACGACAAAGTAATAACGGGACCTTTATATCTCCGCATTGCGAATATTCCTACCTTTCTGGCTTTCCCTTTTGGCTTTTTTCCAAATTCCGACAAACACACCAACGGCTTGCTGATGCCCAAATACGGACAACATAACGATTTGGGTCCTTATCTGGAAGGCGTCGGATATTATTTTGCCTTGAAAGAAAAAATAGATTTTGCCATTACTGCCAATATTTATTTGCGAGGGGCTTTTGGTGCAGGATTAAAATCGAATTATATCAAACGATACAAATTCAACGGCTCGTACGATATACAATACGCCTATACGCCCAGCGGCGAACGGACAACCGCCCAATTTTTGCAGCAACACGATTTTCGTATTTATTGGAGACATCAGCAAGACCCCAAAGCACACCCTGTTAATCGGTTTTCTGCCAATGTGGACTTTAAAACAAGTTCTTTCTCGGAAAATACCGTAGAAAGAAATCTTGCAGACTATACAAAAAGCAAGGCTCTTTCCACCGTCAATTTCAGCACGGTGTTCAAGAGCAGATACAGCTTGGGAGTAAATGCCGAGCTGTCGCAAGATTTGGTTGAAGGCAATCTGGATATGAAATTGCCCCAAGTTAATTTTGGAGTAAGCCAGTTTTATCCTTTCAGAAGAAAACAGGCGACAGGGAAATTGCGATGGTACGAAAATATTTCCATGCAATATACCGTAGACATGCAAAACCTGATCAACACGTACGATTCTGTTTTGGTGAAAGATTTCAAACGTGCTTTTGAAGACTACCGCATGGGAATGAACCACAATCTTCCCATCAAGAGTACGGTAAAAATCCTCAAACATATCAGCTGGACAAACTCCGTAACGTGGGTAGAATCGTGGCAGATCAACAGAGGCGTCCGTCAGCAGTGGGACGGATACGATATTCGTTCCCTCGAAGACACCGCAACAGGAATAATCACCCACGACACGCTCGGAAGCATTATCCGAAAAGACACAAGCATAGGGTTTCATCAGGCTCATAACTTGACCATATCCACAGGATTGTCTACCACTTTGTATGGCATGTATACGTTCAAAAAGGGGAAAGTATCTGCTTTTCGTCATACCATAACGCCTTCGGTGAGTTTCAACTATCGTCCGGGCATCAATCGGCATTTGTACAAAACGTATTACGATCCTTATTTTGGAGAAGATATTCAATACACCACCATTGCAGGATCGTTGTATGCCACGCCTGACTTTAAATCTTCGGGGAAGATAGTCTTTTCGATCTCCAACCGTTTAGAGATGAAAATCCGACAGAAGAAAGACGGCGAGGAGACATTCAAAAAAGTTACCCTGCTCGACAACGTAACGCTCTCTTCGGGCTACGACCTTTTGCGAGATTCGCTGCGGTGGGATATGTTAACGTTGAGCGGACGGACTACGCTGTTTAAATATTTCAATATCTCGTTCAATTTCCATTTCGATCCTTATATTATAGACAGCAATCGCAGGGTGAACCGATATGAGATTAAGGAGATGAAGCGGTTGTTTCGTTTTTCGTCTACGGCGTGGAACATCAGCACCGGCATAAACCTGAACAGAGAGTTTTTTCGAGGAAAAAATGCCGACGCCAAACAGGAACAAAAAGACTCGCCAAGCGGCTTCGGCGATTGGAATCTCTCTCTTTCTTACATCTTCGATTACAATATGGAAGACAACTACGACTATTACAGGTATCGCCGCATAGACACCTTGATCCCCGCCCATACTCACCGGTTTAGAAATTCGTTGACCGTAAATGCCAATTTTGCTATTACTTCCAAATGGGATTTGAACATCACCACCGGATACAATTTCGAGGATAAACAGATCACGCCTTCGGAGTTTTACGTAGAACGCGACTTGCATTGTTGGATAATTTCGTTCAAATGGCGACCTTTTGGTTATACCAGAGGTTTTGAGTTTGGCATACGCGCAAAAGCCAACATATTAAGCGACGTAAAATACAACCACCGAAAAGACTTATACGAATAAT
>JAIRTU010000048.1 GCA_031254735.1 Bacteroidales bacterium
AGTGTCAGCGACTTGTAAGCGGCAATGCCGCCGGAGATACCGATCAGTACCTTTTTGTTGAGCATCTATTGCATGCACTAATTTTCCCTTTTGGGAGTTTCTTCCGGCAGACGGTAATATATCTGACCGTCTAAAAATTCCTGTATGGCAAACAACGACGGCTTTGGAAGCTGTTCGTAATAGCGTGCCAATTCTATTTGTTCTTTATTTTCGGATACTTCGTCGGAAACTTCGTTGGCAGAATTAAACTCCTGAATTTTCTCGTTTAATTCTTCTTTCAGATCAATGGCAATCTGATTGGCTCTTTTCGACAGGATAACAAGCGATTCGTAGATGTTTTCTGTTTGTTTGTCAAATCTATTCAAATCTCTTGTGATGGCATAAGGTCCGGTTTTTGTCTTTTTATAGTCCATTTTCTTTACTGATTATTTTCTAACAATTTATTTCTTTTTTTCTCTGCATCGGTTGCCATTTTTTCGGCTTCCGGCAAGAACTTTGATTCGGGATTATGAGCTTTCAAACGGTTTTTGTCTTCGATAACGCTTTGGTAGCGTTCTATTTTTTTGCTCTCAACGCTTTTTTGTGCATATTCGTAACTGTTTTTCACCAGATAAAACAGCGATTCTTCGGTATATTGAGAGTTGGGATAATCTTTAAACAGATTGTTAAACGTGATTTGAGCCGCCTTGTAACTTCCAATGTCATAATACATACAGGCAACGTTGAAGTCTTTCTGTGCCAATTTGTTGCGCAACGTGTCTATCATTCCGTTGGCTTGCTGCTGATATTTGCTGCTCGAATAGGCATTGAGAAAAATTTCCAAATCTTCAATAGCCAGATAAGAATCGGTCTGGTCTAAATTGTATGCGGGCGAATTTAAGAAATAACATCTGCCTGCCAGAAAGGTAGCTTCTTCCGCCCGCTGACTTTGCGGGTATCTTCGCAGATAATCTTTAAAATGAAATGCCGCCATCAGAAAATCCTGATTTTTCATGTAGCTGTCGGCAAAGAGAAACAAGATATTTTCTCCTTCGGGTGATGATATATACAACGGATACACCTCTTCAAACAGTTGAGCAGCACTCAAATACGCACCTTTGGCGTAATAGGTTTTCGCTGCCTCGTATTTTGCTTCTTTGGTTTTGTAGCGTTTGGATATTTTGGTTTGCTTCTGCTTGGATTTCTTTTGTCCGTAAGCCAAAGGCATTCCGCCCATAAACAAAGCTAACAGCATGAGAATTATTGTTTTTCTGTACATTTTGTCTCTTCTCTGTTATTATTGACAATAACTATAACTTACAAAAGTATAAAAAATTATGTATCCATTTATTTTTATATACAAAAAACAACCCCAAGAAACCAAAAACCCGGGGCTGTCATTTCCAAAAGCAACGATTAGTAAAGTATTCCTTTATCGTATGCTTTTTGTAATGAGTTTAAAACACCATTTTTGTTGATATGCTTAATTCCTTTGGCAGACACTTTTAAAACAATCCATTCGTCGGTTTCCGGAATATAAAATTTTTTCTCTTGAAGGTTGGGATAAAACCTGCGTTTTGTCTTTATGTTGGAGTGCGAAACATGATTCCCTTTAAGAGCCTGTTTTCCTGTAATTGTACAAATTCTTGACATCGTATTTTTTATTTATGATTTAACAAATAATTTTCCCCGCAAAAATCGGACTGCAAAGGTACACTTTTTTTCAATACGAAATTACATCTTCCCGAAAATTAATTTGATTTTTTTATTTGGGCTGAATATTATTTCGAGGCGGCGGGGAAAAATCAAACCGCAATACACAATTTTTTACGGTAAAAAAAATGTCGAAAAAAACAAAAAAACACTTGCATGTCTCCGAAAAATGTTGTATCTTTGTAAGATCGGCGTATGGGTTTTTGCAGGTAACACAAAAAACATATTATTCACTGTTAGTTACTCGTTATTCACTGACTTTTGACCTGCCTTTTCAAGGCGAAAAAAAAGGCGTGGTATCCGTTAAACCCAAGGCTTCGCCGTTGGGCTGAATTAAATCGGACTTTCAGTCCTCATCGACCGAACATTGTAATTTGTAATAAAAAAAATCACACCAATAAAAAAACATATTATTCACTATTAGTTATTAGTTATTCACTGACTTTTGACCTGCCTTTTCAAGGCGAAAAATGGTTGTGGTATCTCTGTTTCCCCAAGGCTTCGCCGTTGGGCTGAAATAAATCGGACTTTCAGTCCTTAATGTCCGGATGTCGTCGTTCGTAATTTTTTTTTACCACAAAGAAAACACAAAGTCCACAAGGACGCTCTGACGAAACAACAACACCTCATAAACAATTGCTCGCGGTTTACGTTTCTTTTTACTACCTTTGCAGCATTCACTCGAAGAGAAAAAAAGAAAGAAAAAATACAGATGAACAAAATATCTCCGTTGGAATTAGGGACGGAAAACACAGGAAAACTACTCAAACAATACGCCGTGCCGGCAATCATCGCTATGACTGCCGCGTCGCTTTATAATATCACCGACAGCGTATTTATTGGTCATGGCGTGGGTGCGATGGCTATTTCGGGCTTGGCGATTACGTTTCCGTTGATGAATTTGGCAGCCGCATTCGGTTCGCTGGTGGGCGTCGGCGGCTCGACATTGCTGTCGATTCGTCTGGGGCAAAAAGACTACGATTCTGCCAACATCATTCTGGGCAACGTCTTAACGTTGAATGTTATAGTGGGGTTGTTGTTTTCTATGGTTTGTCTGATATTTTTAGACCCTGTTCTTTATTTTTTCGGTGCGAGTGCCGACACCTTGCCCTACGCACGCAGCTATATGACGGTCATCCTTATCGGAAACGTATTTACGCACCTCTACATGGGCATGAACTCCCTGCTGCGAACCACCGGAAACCCCAACAAAGCGATGTATACCACCATTGCCACCGTCCTGATCAACGTGGTGCTGAATGCGTTGTTTATCTTCGAGTTTGATTGGGGCATACAGGGCAGCGCGTTGGCAACCATTATCTCGCAGGTTATCATGATGCTTTGGCAATTGAAATTTTTCTGCAACAAAGACTTTTTTATCCATATAAAAAAAGGCATATTCCAACTGAAAGAAAGGGTCGTCAAAGATATTTTCGCCATAGGCGTCTCTCCGTTTGCGATGAATGCCGCCGCCTGTTTGATCGTGATCGTTATCAATCAGGGTTTGAGGCGGCACGGAGGCGATTTGGCGGTGGGTGCTTACGGCATTGTTAACAGAATGGGATTTTTGTTTGTGATGATAGTGCTGGGTATCACGCAGGGCATGCAACCGATTGCCGGTTATAACTTCGGGGCGAAACAGTACGACCGAGTAACCGGCGTTTTGAAAAAAACAATCCTGCTGGCAACCTGCGTCATGACGTTGGGCTTTGTTATCATGGAGCTGTTCCCCCGCTCGGTCGCCTCTATCTTTACCACCGATACCGCCTTGATCGACATCGCCGCAAGAGGGCTGCGAATTTCTTTTATTATCTTCCCTGTAATAGGGTTTCAAATGGTGGTATCCAACTTTTTTCAGAGTATCGGCATGGCGGGGAAGGCAATCTTTATGTCGTTGAGCCGGCAGTTGATTTTCCTTTTGCCCTGTTTGATTGTGCTGCCGCGATTTTTTGGCGTGGACGGCATCTGGTACAGCTTGCCTGTCTCTGACTTTGTCGCATCGCTGATCGCCTTGATTTTGATTGTTATACAAATGAAGAAATTCAAGGCAATGAACCCCAACAAAGAAACAAAACAATAAAGCATACCAAATTAATTATTTGTTAAAACAAAAATAAACATGAAACAGCATATCATCAACATCGGTCGTCAATTTGGAAGCGGCGGACGGCAAATAGGCGAAGCGTTAGCCAAAAAAATGAATTTCTCTTTTTACGATAAAGAATTGATACATCTTGCATCGAAAGAAAGCGGATTGGGGAAAGAATTTTTTGAGAAATTCGACGAGAAAAGCCGCTTTGGTCTTTTGGGGGGATTTTTGGGGTTTCGTACCGGAATAAACGCGGACGAATTTGTCAACAGCCACCTCAATCACGAAAGCCTTTTCAGGATACAGAGCAATGTTATTCGCGAATTGGCAGAACAACAATCCTGCGTCTTTGTCGGGCGGTGTGCCGATTATATCTTGCGAGAATATCCTCTTTGTATCAATGTATTCATCACCGCCGACCTCGACGACCGCATAGAACGTGTTGCCAAACGGCAAAATATCCACAAAGATAAAATTCCCGACCTGCTGGAAAAAACCGACAAACGCCGAGCCGAATACTATAACTTCTACACCAACAAAACATGGGGAAACGCCAAATCGTATCACATCTGTATCAACTCGTCCGTGTTGGGAATTGACGAAACCGTAGAGGCGATTATCCGTTTTGCCAAACATAGATTCGGCACACTTGCAACGCCCGCTTCCTCACATTTGGACGTATGAGATGATTATTTTTGTGAAAAAAGAAAGCCGATAGGATTTATTTATTTTTAGATGTTTACATAAATATATATGCACAACCTTACCGATTACGATGTAAAACTGCTGATAGCCCTGAACGAAAGCCTGAAAGGAAAACAAAAGTTCACCGACATTCTTATGCAGGGCGGTTTCCCCGAATTGGCGGCTTTGTCGCAGGCTATTCACTCCGACACCGCCGCGTGGCAATGGTTGATGGATAACGGATACCCTGAGTTTGCCGCACTGAGCGACGCCATCGACGACGAAGACGAGGCTATCGCATGGCTGAAAAAATATAATTTGGACTTCCTCTCCACCTTTGCCGCCGCCTGTCGGCAGGAAAGAGCCGCCATACAGTGGTTTGCCGATAATAATTTGTTGGTGTTTATCCTGCTCATTCGCACGATACACGATGTGCTGCGGTTTCAGTCGTGGAGTTCGTCCGACATTCACAAACGGAGAAGAACATAAGACACAAAAGCTCGCAACAAACCATTATTCTTTTACGTCTTCTATCGAACGAAAGCCTTCTCCCATTATTTCGGTGGCGTTCAAAATGGTGATAAATGCTTTGGGGTCAATCTGCCGAATAATCTCCCGCAATGCCACCACCTGTCTGTTGCCCACCACGGTGAAGATAACATCTTTTTCTGTGCCGTTGTACATGCCTTTTCCATGAAAAAACGTCCCGCCTCGATGCAACTTGTTGATGATCTTTTCGGCAATCTCTTTATTTTTATCGGAGATGATAAAAACCGCCTTGTCGAAACTTAATCCCTGCATGAAAATATCAACCGCCTTGCCATAAACAAACACCGTGAAGAGCGAATAAAGCGGAATTTTCCAATCGCCGAAGGCAATCAACCCCAAAACAACAATCAGCGAGTCGACAAGAATTAATGTATATCCAACAGGAATTTGAGTGTATTTGGTCAATATTTTGGCAACAACATCCGTTCCGGCACTTGTGCCTCCGGCACGAAATATCATGGCAACGCCAAAACCCAATATTGCCGAACCAAAGATACAGGACAACAAAATATCGTCGCTCAACGCCTCTATCAGTCTGTTGTCGGGAGTGAAAAACGCCAACACGTCCACAAAAACCGCCGTGCTGACAAAAGTAACCACCGTACGCGACAACGAACCCACCCCAAATACTTTGTACGCAATCATGACCAAAGGCACATTGAAAAACAGTGCCGTTGTTCCGATAGGCAATCCGTTGGGAAGAAAATCGAACAAGCCAACCGTTTTATAATGCAAGATGATAGAAACCCCGTACACTCCACCCGGAATAATCTTGTGCGGAGTGATGAAAAAGACATAAGCCGTCGCCACTATCAGCGAGCCGATAACAATTTGAAGATAACTCTTGACCGCTTTTTTGCGTTTCTGTTTGTCGGAAATAAAAGGTATATGTATGGTTTTTGACATAGTTATATTTTTTTTAATGGTAAAACAAGGTAAAAATGTTCACTCTTTCTATTCATTGTATCTTGGATTGTTCCCTGTAATTATTTTGGTTGAGCTTTCGTTATTTTGGTTGATGTTAAAGAAAAAAGATGTAATTTTGTTTCGTTTTGGAACAATATTGCTGTCTTTGCGAAGATGGTCGATTGCTGCAACAGCAACGCATCAACCATTAAACAGCTGAAAACAAGAACACAAAACAGTTTTTGAAACCTCATAGAAGATGATTTTATTTTTTTGGCAAAGGTATATTTTTCCTGATAATAATTAAAGGAGATGCGGAAATAAAATATGGAAAACATTCGTAAAATAATACACGTCGACATGGACGCTTTTTACGCCTCTATCGAGCAGCGCGACTTCCCCGAACTGAAAGGGAAGCCGGTTGCGGTAGGACGTGCAAAAGACAGAGGTGTGGTGGCTGCCGCAAGCTACGAAGCCCGAAAATACGGCGTCTTCTCTGCCATGCCCGGCGTAACCGCCTTGCGGAAATGCCCCGATCTGATATTTGTCCCCGCACGCTTCGACGTTTACCGCGAGGTCTCGTTGCAGATACGAGCTATCTTCAAAGAATACACCGACCTGGTAGAGCCGCTCTCTTTGGACGAAGCCTTTTTGGACGTTACCGTCAACAAAAAAGATATGCCCTCCGCTTCGATTATCGCTATGGAGATTAAAGAACGAATCCGAGAACAAACCGCTTTAACCGCTTCGGCGGGCGTTTCTTATAATAAATTTTTGGCAAAAACAGCTTCCGACATGAACAAACCGAACGGCTTTTACCTCATTCGCCCCCAAGACGCCATTGCTTTTTTGGAACAACTGCCTATTGAGAAATTTTTCGGAGTGGGAAAAGTAACGGCACAGAAAATGAAATCTATGGGCATCAACAAGGGGCTGGACTTGAAAATGAAAGACAAACTCTTTTTGATTACTCATTTTGGAAAAGCCGGCGTTTACTTCTACGATGTTGTTCGAGGAATAGACAATCGTCCGGTAGAACCCAACAGAGAACGAAAATCGGTGGGCGTAGAGCGTACCTTTCCCAACGACCTGCAAACGCAATTCGAGATCATCACCCATTTGTACCATATTGAACAGGAATTGATAACGCTGATAGATAAAGGAAAATATCAGGGACGGACACTCATCTTGAAAATGAAATTTCACGACTTCAAACAGGCGACACACGGTATCACTTTCTCGAAGCCAATCACCGAATTTCA
>JAIRTU010000132.1 GCA_031254735.1 Bacteroidales bacterium
AGATGAAAATAATGATAAAAATTTTGCTATTCCTGCCATTGTTAGGATTAGCAAGTTGCGTAAAGCAAAAGAATTGCGATTGCGAAGACAACCGAACAGGTTATCTTGTTTATTTAAAAGAACCGTACAAAAGGAGTGAGAATGACAAAGAAAAAATTGTTGCTTATTTGTCTTCTAACGAAATCATTGTTCCTATTGACGAAATAGAATCAATAAGTGGCACCCTAATTAAAGGTTATATTCCACCATCGTTTCGTTCTGTAGAGCCAATCAGAGTAAATGTTTGTTTAAAAGGGGATATTGGAGATCGGATTCATGTATTACATGCTATTCCTGAAATTTATTCATTAAAATGTATAGAAAAGGAGGATTAATATTATGAAAAAGATAATCAGTACACTATCCCAAAATGTCCGGTAGGAGCTACCGGGTTGATAATGAAAGCCTGTCATTTTTAATTTTCTACCGGACACCGGTAGAAAATTGCTCTTGTAATTCACTGATAATAAACAGAATAGCGCGCATTAATTCAATGAAAATCAATGTTTTTCGATGAATTAATGTGAAATGAACATTTTGGGTTTATGCTATCTTTGCAGAATGGACTCACCATTTGCGACTATGGATTCTTCCTTTCAAAAAGAAATTTCGGCGGATACGGTATCTTATCCTTTTTTTTTCTATTTTTGCAGCACATTAAATGGAGGATATGTTTAATGTGTGTTAATTTGATTATTAGTATTTTACAACAATAAATTTTTTATTATGAGTGATAAGACAGAAAAATTGTTTTCGGAATTTCCGGCGGTAAGCACTTCCCGGTGGGAAGAAACCATACAAACAGATCTCAAAGGGGCAGATTATGACAAAAAACTCAAATGGAAAACCGATGAAAATTTTATCGTCAATCCTTATTATCGTGCCGAAGACACAGAAAATCTGGAATATCTAACCGAGTCGATGCCGGGAGAATTTCCTTTTGTCAGAGGAAGTCAA
Organism: Bacteroidales bacterium; assembly: GCA_031254735.1. The sequence continues at coordinate 997 of JAIRTU010000132.1, forward strand.
ACTGCGGCTAACGATTGGAAAATAGTGCAAAACATCACGGAGACAAATCCGCAAAAAGCCAATGCAATTGCGTTGGACAGTCTGAAAAAAGGAGCTGACGCCATCGCTTTTAATGCGTCCAAAGTGGCGTCGAGCAAAGATATGGAAACTTTGCTCAGCGGCATAGACCTCAACACTGTCTCGGTTCGCTTTCGTGGGGCTTCTTCGTATCCGATTTTGGCGGCATTGTTTGTTGATTATATTCAAAAACAGTCTTTCGACACAAAGAAAATTCGCGGGGCATTTTCGTTTGACCCAATCAGTTATTTGTTGTTGAACAATACATTTTGGAAAAGTCGGCAGGAAGATTTTGCTCAAATCAAAGAGTTGCACAACACTATCGGGAAAGTCTGTCCGAAATTCCAATATATTACCGTAAACGGTGCTTTGCTGCACAATTGCGGAGGTTCTATTGTTCAGGAACTGGGTTATAGTCTGGCTTCTGCCAACGAATATTTGGCTTACGCAACCGACAACGGCATAGAAGCAGATGTTTTGCTGTCTAAGACAGGATTTGAGTTTGCTGTCAGTTCCAATTATTTTATGGAAATTGCCAAGTTGCGGGCGGCACGTTTGTTGTGGGCGAGCATTGCGGAACAATATTGTCCCTCAGACAGAAAAGACACAAAAATGCATATTTATTCCTGTTCGTCGTTGTGGAACAAAACCATTTTCGACCCCTATGTAAATATGTTGCGTGTAACTACCGAAGGAATGTCTGCCGCTATCGGTGGCGCCGATGAAATTGATTTGGAAGCATTTGATATTGCATACAAAGAGTCGGACGAGTTTTCGCGCCGCATATCCCGCAATACGCAGATATTGTTGAAAGAAGAATCGTATTTCGGAAAGATAGTCGATCCGGCTGCGGGTTCGTACTACATTGAAAATCTCACCGATGCGATTGCAGAACAGGCGTGGCTGCTTTTTACCGAAACCGAAAAACAGGGCGGAATGATTGCGGCATCGGAACAAGGAAAAGTAAAAGAAAACATCGAAAAGACAGCTCAAAAGCGAGATATGGACATTGCTACCCGCCGAATGGTTTTTGTGGGGACAAATCAATATCCCAACATCGCCGAAAGCATGCACGATAAGACAGACAGAGCGCCGGAAACCCAAAAATACAGCGGACTTCAACCGTACAGAGGGGCTGTTGCCTTTGAGATGTTGCGACTGAATACCGAAAAATGGACAGCCGCCAACAAGCGAAGACCCTGTGTGTATTTATTGAAAATCGGCAATGTGGCAATGCGTCAGGCGAGAGCCGGATTTATCACCAATTTCTTTGGCTGTGCGGGGTATGATATTATCGATAAACAGGGATTTTCCGATGTCCGGGAAGGAATTAACGCTGCCGTTGCTTCCCAAGCCGATATTGTTGCCGTTTGCAGTTCGGACGAAGAATATGCAAGTTTTGCCCCTGTCGTTGCACAGGGAGTAAAAGCAAAATTGCCCAACGCACAATGTATTGTTGCAGGAAACCCAACCGAAATAATAGACGCCTTGAAATCGGCAGGAATAGATGATTTTATTCATGTGAAATTAAATCTTCTGGAAACCCTGAAACGCTACAATCAATTGTTGGGAATATCCTGAAACAGTGATTAGTGATTAGTGGTAAGTGGTGAGTGATTATCAATTAATGTGTATTTGACTGATAATGAGAGAATTACATCTTTTTTAGCGGACAACTGAAAGTGCATTCTTTTTTCATAACATCAACAATATCTTTATTACAAGAATTTCGAGCATACAAGAATGACGACATAAAAACAGGCAACAATCCACCCGATTTTTCGTCTCCGGTTTCTGTTTCTGCTTGATTAATGACACGCCGATCTTGCAAAGATACAAAATTTCGCGGACATTTGCAAGTATTTTCTTTTTTTTTCTTGATTTTTTTTTACCGCAAAAAAGACAAAAAATTTTTCACTAAAAAGTGGAAAAAACCGCAATAGAACGGCGTATTCCGCATTTTTCATGCCTTGTTTTTCACGGATTTCGGACAGGCGAAAAAAAATATTTTCAACAAATTTCAATTAATCATCGAATTTGTTTTGGAGTATAAGCAAAAAAACAGTATATTTGCACTTTATATTAAATAAATGTCATGAAGCGATCGTTTATTATTTTAATGTTTTTATTTACAGGAACATACATGGCAAAAAGCCAATCGTATGAGTTGGGGATTTGTGGTGGAGTATCCTTTTATATGGGTGATCTTAATCCAAAAAGTGTTTTCAAAGGTTCTCGTCCTGCGGGCGGAGTACTGTTTCGGTACAATATAAATCCGCGTCTTGCATTCAAAGCAACGGCTTTGTTTGGCTCGTTGGAAGCAAGCGACGCCAAAACAGGCGATCTTGTGCGGAATTTGAGTTTCCGTTCGCCCATTTCGGAAATTTCCGCTCAGGTGGAGTTGAATTTTTTGAGATTGTATAACGAAAAAGGGCTGAATCCTTTTTCCCCATATCTCTTTGTCGGAATTTCTGTTTTTTCGTTCAATCCGCAGGCAAAGTACAATGACACATGGTACGATTTGCAAGCCTTGGGAACGGAAGGACAGGAGTTGTATCAAACAGATATAGATATTTTTACAAC
>JAIRTU010000147.1 GCA_031254735.1 Bacteroidales bacterium
ATTGAACAAAGCCGAGATATTGTTTTTTCGGACTGCCATTGCTTCGCTTGTCGGTAACGGCGTTTTTCGCACTACAGACTATTGAAAAACAATCTCTTTTTGAGAAATCGGTATTTTCACAATGTGAAAGGGCTGCGTAATTACGCAAGTGTCATCTCCTGTTTTTACATTCGACAGGGTAACAACAATCTTATTTGCAACCTGTGTTATCGACATAACATCAATCGACCAGCCGCCATTGGGTTTCACTTCATCAAAAACAGCAATAATTTGATAAACAGAGAAATCAATATCCGTTTCGGCAAAAGATTCCACCATGTTATCGGGCATCGCCGTTTTCAGATTTTCCCAATCGGTTGCTGTTGAAATAATGATATTCTGCTTTGTAAAGCCCTCTCTACCGCCTCCGAACAAGTCGCCTTGTGCAATTGTTGTAAAAGGAACGTTCACACTTTCACCGGCACCTTTTCCTTTATCTTTCTCGCAACCCGCTAACAAAAAACCGACAAGCAGAACGCAAATTGCTGTGTTGTATAAAATATGCTTTCTCATAACTTACTTCCTTTCAAATAATAAATAGTTCTGATTATCGTAATACAATTTCAAATTATCTTCTGTTACGGAATAAGAATCAACTTTATTCATAATATCAAGATAAAATTCCTCATCATATATGTGATTAGCGTATGTCATACACATGAGACTAAGGTCTATCATAGAAGTGTTTTGGTTTAAATTTCTCAAATAACTTCCATGCAGTGAATTGATAACTCCCTTGCCCATTAAAGTGAGATTGTCATAAAATATTATTGTATAGCTATCTTCCCAATCTTTAGGTTCAAGTTCTTGAATCAAAGCATCTGTTTCTGCATCAAAAATTGCTTTCAACTTCCATTCTACATTGGTCAAGAATTTATCATCTTCCGGTGCATTTGAAATGGGTTGTGCCGTCAGGTCTGTTTCATCATTAACTTGCTGTGCAGACAAATTGTTTGCTTTGTTTGTAAGCAAAAGAGGGTCTTTATCTTTATCGCAACCCGCCAAAAAGAAACCGACAAGCAGAACGCAAATTGCTGTGTTGTATAAACTGTATTTTTTCATGATTAAAAGGTTTTTATTTGATTATAAACTATTTTATCTCGTAATTTAATAATAACGGTGTACGAACCGCTGTCAAGAGGTCCAATTTTATAGGAAATATCCGTAGAGCAATAACAATCGGCATTTGTAATATCTTCCTGTTCCGTTATTTCAATAATATTGTCTTCTATGGTAAACGTAATATCAACTCTTGTGAAACCGCAATTTACCGTAGCATTTTCATGGGTTACTTCCAAATATCCGTCTCTGTATTCCACAATAATATTTTCGGACTGTGATTTGTGAAGCTCGAATGTGCATGGAGTAGATTGAATATCAGACAAAAAAACTTCTTTTTCTTTATCTTTATCGCAACCCGCCAAAAAGAAACCGACAAGCAGAACGCAAATTGCTGTGTTGTATAAACTGCATTTTTTCATGATTAAAAGGTTTTTATTTGATTATAAACTATTTTATCTCGTAATTTAATAATAATGGTGTACGAACCGCTGTCAAGAGGTCCAATTTTATAGGAAATATCCGTTTGGCAGATACAGTTCGCATCGGTTGCATCTTCCTGTTCCGTTATTTCAATAATATTGTCTTCTATGGTAAACGTAACATCAACTCTTGTGAAACCGCAATTTACCGTAGCATTTTCATGGGTTACTTCCAAATATCCGTCTTTGTATTCCACAATAATATTTTCGGACTGTGATTTGTGAAGCTCGAATGTGCATGGAGTAGATTGAGTATCAAACAAAGAAACTTCTTTTTCTTTTCCTTTATCTTTCTCGCATCCAGCCAAAAAGAAACCGGCAAGCAGAACGCAAATAACTATGCTGTATAAACTATATTTTCTCATGATTTTTATTATTTAAATGTTAATACTATATTTTCGTTTTCTATTTTGGGATACACTCCCCAAAAATACAACCGATCGAAAGCCGTCCAGCAATCGGTACATTCTTCAATCGCAACTTCGTATTTGTAGCTGCTGTCAACATCGCAAACAAATAATCCTTTGTTTTGCACGGTATAAGGAAACTGCGGCGTTAGCACTCTTCCCCATATAATGCAATGATTTTCAAAATCTATCTGTTCCGACCCGATAGCCGTGTTGACACTTTTGCTTACAGCAAGAAAGTCTTCTTGGTTGCAAATCACAAACAACAAGGTATCGCCTTCGATATCAGCGACCAAACTGTTGTTGTCCGAAAAAATGTTATCTAAAACGTATGTCAAATTTTCGTCCAACGCAAGGGGAAGTATCTCGTTCCAATTGCAGTTTTCGTTGATGGTTTCATCGTTTTCTTTATCGCATGCCGCCAACAAAAAGCAGGCAAGCAGAAAGCAGATTACGGTACAATACGTTTTTCCAATCAAAACGTTTTCTTTTTTTACTGATAATGGTTTCATATCTTTTTAATTTTTATATGTTTATAATTTTATTTTGTTTTAAACAATACATTCTTCATTATTTTATATGTATTTTGTTATGGAAAATTAGCGTGTTTCTCTAACCAAGCAAGGTTGTGGGGTACGAGGAATTGTTTTTCCTTTACGTCCGCCTGCCGCCGAGAAACACTCAAAACGACAGGCGGGTCATCGCAAACGTTTATTTTTGCATAATCGCCAAATATCCCAATTTTCATAAAGGAAAAACAGGGAATTTCGGCGGGTATTTATATTTCTTTGTAGGGAAAAAGAAAAAATTCGGGGTTGTTCCACAGGACAAAATAACGAAACGCAACAGCAAAAACCATTTACAAGCCAATGATTATCAGCCTGTAAACGGTGTGCTATATAAGAAAATAAACGTATCATCTTTATTTGTCGATTTGTGTGTGCAAATATATACATTTTTTTTATGCAAAATTCGTAATTTTTTCCAATCCCAAAAATCCCACAAACCCCAGTTCAGACAAAGGAAATCACCGTTCCCACAATATGCCGTTGATGCACTCCGAAGCACACCAACAGCCGAACATCGCCGGCATATAGGATATAGTTCCGCAGGTGGTACGTTTGTATTTGGAAAGGGCGTCTGCTCGTGTTGCGTCTTCTTTGTTTTTTTCCGTAGAAAAAACCGCACGAATGCCTTTTTGTACGCCGAGCTTTTTCAGTCGTTTTCGGATACAGGCAGCCAGCGGACATTGATATGTCTTGGAAATGTCGGCAACCTGAATCTTGGAAGGATCGGTTTTTCCGCCCGCCCCCATCGCACTGACAACAGGAATGTTTTGGTTAACGGCTTCTTTCAGCAAGAAAGTCTTGGGAGAAATACTGTCGATCGCATCTACAATATAATGATATGTGTCCATCGAAACAATTTGAGCAATGCGGTCGTCGCAGATAAATTCGCAGATAATGTTTAACCGAATGTCGGGATTAATATCCAACAAGCGTTTCTTCAAAACGTCGGTCTTGTATTCGCCTTCGGTAGAGAGCAAAGCCGGCAGTTGTCTGTTGCGGTTGGTCGTGTCTACTGTGTCGCCGTCGACAAGCGTAAGCGTTCCGATACCTGCACGGCACAGCATCTCGGCAACACAAGCCCCAACGCCACCCAATCCCACAACGAGGACATGCGATTGTTGCAACAGGGTCAGTTTTTCTTCTCCCAAAAGCAAGCGTGTTCGATCTTTCCAATCCATACTGTCTTAAAAACGAATATTAGCATTTACACTCCACAAAACAGGCAGCTGGTATATTTTTTCGGCGGTGATACGGTTGACATAAAAAATGTTGTGGTAATTATACACATTGGTAACGCCAAACCCTATTTCTGCCGTGCATGTTTCCGAGATGTGGAATTTACGTTTTATGTTCAGGTCTAAACGGTGATAATCGGGAAGTTGTCCTTTGTTTAAAGAATCCAACGCAATGCCGAGTTCTTCGTTGGAATAAAGAATATCTCCCGAAATATTGGGAATATATGCCAATTGCGGATAAAAACCTCTGGTTTTGGTGAAAGGAAACCCCGAACCGAAGTTCCAACGTGCATCCACCGTCCAACAATTCCGTTTTCCGAAAGAATAAGAAGCCATTATATTTACATTGTGTCGCCGATCGAAATGGGTACGATAGATAATCGCACCGTCGTCGCGAGTAACAAAGTTCAACGAATACACAGCAGAAAGATAAATCTGTTTGTATTCCCATTTCACGCTGACATCGCCGCCATAGGCTATTCCTGTCTCCAAAATAAAATCGTCTTCCCTGTTGAATACCTGATAGCGATTGATATTTGTCAGTTGAGAAAAATTCTTCACATACCCTTCAATATTGAGGCTCATGCTGCTTACAGGCTCCCATTCCAAGCCTAAAACGGCGTGTTGTGCTTTCTGTACGCTGTGAGAGATCACTTTCCCTTTCAGCGTATCGCCCAAAACATCTTCGGGAACGGTCAAAAAGGCGTAAAAGAGATTTACCACATCTTGATCGGAAGTTCCGCCCATAATATTTTGAGCATACAATCCTCCCGCAAATTTCAGGCGGAAATCTTTGGTGAAATTATATTTCATTGCCAAACGCGGTTCGGGAGAGACATAACTCTGCGAAGCAAATACATGCAAACGGAAACTCGGCTCAAAGATAAGATTGTTTATCACCCATTTGTATTTCATATACAAACCCAACTCGCTGTTGAAACTCGACGGAAGACTTTTATCCATTCCATAGGCATTGACAAAAACATAATCTGTCCATGTACCCAACATTTCTATTCCGTAGGTCAAGGTGTTTTTGCTCATCAGATAGGTGAAATCCAATCCGATGTTGAATGTGGTGATAGAGCTGTTTCGTTGGGGGGTAATTATTTCGTCCAGATTCATATCGTAAGACGACAGGGCAATATTTCCGTCTATTATCATTCGAGAATTATAAGGGATAAACAAAAACGACATGCCTGTCCCCCACGCATTCCAATCGTATGTTGCAATATTGGGATATGAAACTTTGTCGTTGAAGCTAAACCCGAAAAAACTTACCTTGCTGCCGTTGGCGGTTTCGATAGCCAATTTTCCGTATCCGTCAAGATAGCTGTACGGAAGACCGTCTTTGTTGGCATATCGGTACAGCCATTTGGAGGTCTGTTCCAGAAAAGAGGCTTTCAACGAAATAAGATAGGTAACGCCGGTCGAGTTGCTGTTTTTTTGTTTCAAAAAAGGACCTTCCAATAGAAATTTCCCTGCAAATGTACTCAAATCTACTTTGCCCGAAAGTCTTTTTCTGTTTCCTTCTCGTGTTTTCACGTCCATGATAGAAGATATTCTGCCGCCGTATTCCGCTCCAAATCCTGCGGTGTAGACCTGCACATTTTTTATAATATCGGTGTCGAAAACAGAGAACAACCCAATGGAATGAAACGGATTATACACCACCAAACCGTCTAACAAGACCTTGTTTTGAATGGGAGTACCTCCTCGAATATATAGCTGTCCGCCCTGATCGCCTGTAAATATCACGCCGGGCAACACCTGTAAATACTGTGCAAGATCGGGAACGCCGCCGATAGAAGGTATTCGCACAATTTGTTGCGGCGTAACGTGGTTTACCGCCACTCCGGTCTCGGTTTGGGCGATGATTTTTTCTGCCGTAATTTCCAGACTTGTCAATTCTATCGACAGTCTTTCCAGATAATATCTTTGAAGAGAAGAGGCTCTTGCTTCCACTTTTACGGTAACGATCAACGAATCGTATCCCACATAAGAAATTCGCAATTGATGTTCTCCCAAAGAAACTCTGTCTATGGAAAAAAGCCCATTGTCGTCTGTAACCGCACCTCTGGACGTTCCTTTCAACAAAACAGAAGCAAACGCAACAGGTTCTCGGCTTTCTTTATCGATAACCATTCCTTTTATGTTGCCTGTTTGAGCAAAGCTCGTCAATGTGGTTGCGATAAGAACAAAAAGAAAAACAAATCCGGTTTTAAAATGCATGATGTTTAAATTTGAGTTGTCATTTTTTCAAAACGATATGTATTGAAAATGAATGTGCAAAGGTAGTCAAAATTTGTAAACACGGCGTATGAATTTTATAGTGGGCAAAATGGGGCTAATTTGCCGAACAATAGTTTGATGTATGTGTTTTGTGGATAAAAAAATAAAGGACAAAAGAGTTGCAATACCCAACAGCGTAATGCACAAAAAAGTTGTAATTTTGTAATTGATAAATAAAAAAGGATAATCATCAAAATTGTTCGATTTTGCCTCTGACCGATTTAAAGACAAATGAAAAACTATTTTCACATTTTTTACATAACAAAAAAACAACTCGAAATGAACAGTACAAATTTACGCTTCGCCCTTATTCTCTTTCTTTTTCCCTGCCTGCTGAATGCACAAGTGTTTGATGATTTCAGCGACGGCGATCTGACAAACAATCCTGTATGGTTGGGCAATACGGATCATTTTAATGTCAATTCTTCTTTTCAATTGCAGTTGAACGCTTCGGAAGCGGGAAAATCGTATTTGTCTGCGCCGGCACAGCTGTTGGGCGAAAATATGGAATGGAGTTTTTGGATAAGAGAATCTTTTTCTCCCTCAAACACCAACGCGGCGAGGTTTTACCTGATGTCCGACCGGCAAGACCTGTGGGATACCGACCTGTGCGGATATTATCTTCGCTTTGGAGAAAATTTATCGAACGACGCCGTGCGGCTGTTTCGGCAAAATGGAAACACGCATACCTTGCTGTGCAGTGCAACGGAAGCAGCCATTGCTACCCGATTTGATATTTGTGTAAAAGTAATTCGGAATGCAGACGACGAATGGGTACTGTACTGTTCCGACAAGGGTTCTGCTTTGCTCAAAGAAGAATCGCGTTGCAAGGATACGCTTTCTTGCCCGATGAACTTTCTCGGTTTGGCGTGCCAATATACGGCTTCGAACCGGAGTAATTTTTATTTTGACGATATTTATTACGGAGCAATTTATATGGATACCCTTTCGCCCGCAATCACTCATATTGCCGTCAGCAGCCGGAACGAGATAACGATAGATTTTGACGAAGAAGTCTCTGTGTCTGCCTTAGACAGGCTGAATTACACGGTAGATCATCAAATGGGCAATCCCGATACGGTATATTTTTCTCCAAACGGTTTTTCTCAAATACATTTGCTTTACAATTCCCGTTTTCCTGTGAATACTTTTTTTACAATAAACATAAAAAACATCACCGACATGGCAGAAAACAGGATGAAAGATACTGTCTTCACGTTTTTTCTTTACGAATCGCAGTTGTTCGACATTGTTATTTCGGAGATTATGTTCAAGCCAACGCCTGTGGTGGGTTTGCCCGATGCGGAATATATCGAGCTGTACAACCGTAGAGATTTCCCGATCGATCTAACCGCATGGCAGCTGCAAACAGGCAACAGCATACGTGCTTTGGGCAACACACAGATACAAGCCAACGATTATCTGATCATTACGGCGGCAAGCAATGCCTATCTTTTTGAAGATTTTGGGAATGTAAGCACACTTTCGAGCATGCAGCTGAACAATGCCGGTCAAACAATCCGCTTGACAGACGATAAAGAAAACATCGTGCATTTTGTGTCGTATTCCGACTTGTGGCACGACAATGCGATAAAGAAAGCGGGCGGCTGGTCGTTGGAGATGATCGACACCGACAACCCCTGTGAAGATGAAAACAATTGGCAATCATCGCAAAGCAACAAAGGCGGAACACCCGGAGCAAGAAATTCGATTGCTCAACAAAACGCCGACGTCACCCCACCCGCTTTGCGGTTTGTGGCTTCGGAGAGTGAGGACGAAATTACGGTTTATTTCTCCGAGATTATGCTTCCGCAAAAATTGAACAACAAGCATGCGTATCGCCTGAGTCATGGTTTGAACGTGGAGGCGATTGTATCGGTCGGAGCAGATTTTCGTTCTTCACGATTGAAATTATCCGATAAATTAAATGCCGAAACCACATACACGCTCAGCCTCGCCGACACCTTTGTCGATTGTGCGGGAAACGCTGTCGCAAGCAATGCAACGGTCGACTTTTCGTATGGTGTTCCGCCGAAAAAAGAGGACGTTGTCATCAACGAAATCCTGTTCAACCCGAAAGAGGGCGGCGTTGATTTTGTGGAGATTTACAACCGTTCAAACAAAGTGATAGACCTGCGTTTTCTACGACTTTCTACCCTCAAAAGCAGCGGCGAAATAGACACCGGTAAGATAATTTCCGCTTTGGGAGAACAGCTTTTCCCGCAACAGTACAAACTGCTGTCGACCAATCCGGCAATCGTACAGCAGCATTATACCTGCCCTTTTGAAGACGCTTTTATTCAAATGAGTGCATTTCCGACGTACAACAACACTTCGGGAACGGTTATCCTCCTGCATTACGACAACGTGATCGATATGTTTACCTATAACGAAAAAATGCACTATCCGCTGTTGAAGTCGGTAAAAGGCGTGAGTTTGGAACGGATACATTTCGACAGGAGGACAACAGATGAATTTAATTGGCATTCTGCCGCTTCGACGGTTGGATATGCTACGCCGGGCTACATAAATTCTTCTTACAGCGAAAACCTCGAACCGACTTCTCATTTTGAAGTATATCCCGAAATCTTCTCTCCCGACAACGACGGTTACAACGATAATATCAATCTTTCGTACACGTTTCCGCAGGCGGGCGTTCGTGCGAGCATTGCCATCTACACCGCCGCAGGAATAAAAGTGCGGGAACTGATCAACAACCAACTCTTGGATACAGACGGATATTTTACTTGGGACGGCATCATTGACGGAAACATCAAAGCCTCTGTGGGAACATATATCTTCCTGATAGAATACTACACCCTCAACGGCGAAGTAAAACGCATAAAAAAAGCCTTCACCCTCGCAATCAAATATTGAGAGAGACGCAATTCCGGTCCGGACAGCAAGCAAATCTTCTTTCGGAGATTTAAAGGCGAAAGGCATAATTGTAAAGGCAAATAAGCACAAATCACCTGCATTCTTTTATGATGCAAAAAAAATATTTTCACATTGTTTTGATTGTTAAATGAAAATAATGTAATTTTGTAAATGTTATTTGCCTTTACAATGATAATTCAAAAAATAAAAATGAATGAAATAGCAGGATTTATTCCGGCGAGATGTAAATCAGTTTGCTTTGAGGAAAAGTCTTTGGCAGATATTTGTGGAAAGCCAATGATAGGGTGGGAGTATCGCCGAAAAAAATTGGCTGCCGCTATGGGTGAGATGACAGTTTTCGCAATAGATAATAATCTGTTAATAAGCATGTTAAACAAGACAAATACGGCTTACCAAACGGTAAGTTACCAAGCGGTAACTTACCGTTTGGTAAGCTAAAATTTGTTCGTATTTTTGCACAAAATATTTTGAAAAAATGGAGAAAGAAAACCCTTTTTATTTTGGACGAATGGTAAAAGGCAATCTCTTTACCGACAGAGAGAAAGACACTGCCCGATTGATAGCCAACTTTCGTAATTGTTTGAATACCATTTTGATTTCTCCGCGTCGTTGGGGAAAGTCCTCGCTTGTGCAAAAGGCGGGCGAGCAAATCGGCAGTAAGGAAATTCGTGTGGCAAGTCTTGACTTGTTTTCAATTCGCACAGAGGCAGACTTTTATACAGAATACGCAAAAGCCATTATTGCTGCAACTTCATCGAAATGGGAAGAACGGTTGAAGCTGCTAAAAGAATTTTTCAAGCAAATAACGCCAAAATTTACGATAGGGATTGATCCTAATAATACGTTTTCGCTTAGTTTGGATTGGGAAGAAGTCCGCCAAAATGTTGATGAAGTTCTCGATTTGCCGGAACGAATTGCACAATCGAAAGGGATAAAAATTGTGGTTTGCATAGATGAGTTTCAAAATATTGCTACTTTCAGTCAGTCATTGGCATTCCAAAAATTGTTACGCAGCGTTTGGCAACGGCACGAAAAAACCTGTTACTGTCTCTACGGCAGCAAATTTCACATGATGCAGGAACTGTTTGAACGTCAATCAATGCCGTTTTATCGCTTTGGCGACCTTATCCACTTGGAAAAAATCGATGCACAGGAATGGACGACTTTCATCAAAGAACGTTTTGAAAATACAGGAAAACAAATCGACGGCGATCTTGTTGCCAAAATTATCAACGCCGTTGCCTGCCATTCGTATTATGTACAGCAACTTTCGCATTTAATATGGGGAAAAACCTGCGAAGAAGTAACCGAAAGCGTTTATCAAGAAGCACTTGACGATATGATTTCGCAGAATGCCATTCTGTATCAACGTGATACGGAACAAATGTCAAACACGCAGCTGAACTTTCTCAAAGCTGTTGCTTCGGGCATAAAGCAAAATTTGAGTGGAAAAGAGACAATCGCAACATTTCGTCTCGGCACTTCTGCCAATGTGGTGAAAATAAAAAGACACTTGCTGACCGAAGAAATCATTGACATTCAAAACAAAACAGTCTCATTTATCGACCCGGTGTACGAACTTTGGTTTCAAAAAGA
>JAIRTU010000149.1 GCA_031254735.1 Bacteroidales bacterium
AGTGGCAGGGCGATATTCGTTTCGACATTATCTCTGTTCTTTTCTTTAAAGAACAAACCACAATAAACCACATCGAAGATGCTTTCGGTTGCACGTGGTAAAAGATTTTTTTAGATAAAAAAGAAAAAAACAGTGGATAACGAACAATGAATGCCGTTTTTTTGTTGCATTGCCGGCAAAAAAACACCTGCCGATCTTACAAAGATACCATATTTTTCGGAGATATGCAAGTTTTCTATGACTTTTTTTGATAAATTTTTTCCGGTAAAGCCGGCATTATTCACTATTCGTTATTCATCACAATTCGGATACCCATTTGCAAGGCGAAAGTCTTGGGTTGTTTTTTTTATTTGAAAAAAATCCTGTATATCCAAAATATTTATGCTATCTTTGTAACGAGGCATTTTGTTATGTTTTTTTAGTTGTAAATCAATTGTTTAATGTACTGACGAAAGTTGGGGAAATTATAAACCATGTTGAAATTCAGGATTTTTCTTTTTGTATCAGTAGTGTTTTTTATGGTACAGTCTTTTTCGCAAAATGCTCATTACAGCTATGCGATTTTTCGATATGAAGACCCTGATTCTATTGTGATGAGAGTGGTGGGAGTTCCGGGATATGATTATGCTTTGGTAAATAAACAGGATTGTCGTGTATATATTAAAGATAGTGTATTTGTCAACAAACTAATCGATCGGCTTAACAAATTGACTGTCGATACCAGCAACACAACATATTTACAGTTGGACGTTGCGTATCAATTAATTTGTCTTAAAACCGGTTACGGATATGATATTTTTAATTCTTCCGGTTATGGCAATAGCTTATATCCTCGGATGGAACTAAATGGAAAACCGATGGTTGTAGACAGAAAATTACTAAAACTTTTAGATGAAATAGTAAAAATACATAAGGAATTTAAAAAACCGCAATTTTTTCCAAAAGATAAAGTCTTGGAATTGTATAAAGATGAATTTTGGGATAATGTCGCACGTCCTATACCTTAACCGGCACTCGGTAAGGAGTTCAATGTTACGCGAAAAATACCACCAACCCTTCGAGATTTCAAAAAACCTCGAAAATTTAAATTCATGCAATCTTTTGACAATCAGGCAGTTGCGAATTTAACACAATGAAACCGCTTGCTTATTCGTTTTACATAGATCGGGGGATCGGTTTTTGCTTTTTTTAACCCTTAATTCCCTCAAAATGCAACATCGCAAATGTAAAACGTTATTGGACAGGGGTATAAAATCGTCTTGTTTTCATTTCTCTTTTGGGAGGAAGTGGAGAGGGGTCTTTGCGGGACGGTTTCCCTCGCAGGTTGGTGGCGATCACATCCGGACGGAAAACCCATTTCCCCTCATTTTCCACAAAAGCACTGTTCAGACTTGATTCCGGCACCATAAATTGCGGTATCTCAACGAGCGACTCGTCCATGGGAATTAACTGATTGAAAACAATCATATCCGCATAAACGGTATCCGTCAAATATCTTCTTGTTTTTTTGTCTTTTGTTGCCGAACGTTTGGTATAAGCCTGAAAATCATATAATAATGTAAAGTGAGCATTTTTGGCATATTCAAACACAACACGTGTAGTGCGACTTTTGGAGTATCCTTTAAAAACCGTCGCCCCAAAGCTCGGTACGCCTCTTTTGTTGACGGTAACAATTTCTATAATTTTCTGTTGAGAGAAAATATTTCCGCCGTTCCAACCCAACAGCGTGTAATAGGTTTTGGTACTTCCCTCCATTTCAATAAGTTTGGTGTATAAAGCGCCGTACCAATTGTTGCAGGTGAGCATTTGTGCCATAGGACTGTTGATTCTGCTCCACTTGTCGGTAAGTTGGCACAGTTTATAGGTTTTGGTTTCTTCGTCCAAGGTTTGGATAAATCCAAAATATTCGTGTACTTTTTGGTCGTTGATCAGATACCATGTAAAGATACGCAGTTTTTTATCTTTGGAAGTCAATACGGGAATGGTTTTCAAAGAATCAAAAGGATAAGAAAAAGAGTTTTTCAACCGCAAAGTCTCTTCCAATAAAGTTAACAGTTCTTCGTTTTTTTGATAGCGGATAATAATGTTGGGTTCGGCTATCATGCTTTGATGAAGTCGGGCAATAGAATCTTCCAAAACAATAAAATCGACTTTTCGCTGAGTAAATCCATCGGTTAACATTGTCAGAAAGAAAACGATAATCAAAAATATTTTTTTCATCTGCAAACGGTTTAATGTTCTATTAACGAAACATTGTCGGAACTTAGTATTTTTATTACCTTTGCAAAACATGGTAAAAGTCTGTAACGAAACAAAATATTCAACAAATAAACAACACATGACTATTGATGAACGGATTCTTGCTTTTCAAGCACTTTCGGTGGCTTTGGAAGACACATTGCAAGGAAAAGGAAATGAAAAATTGATCCGACAAACGGCAAACGAACATACGTTCAATACGTGGTTTATTCCCGATTTTGTTCGGGAAGCTGTTTCTGCAATAGCCAAGATGCTTGCAGGCAATCATCTGCATCAATGGATTTTTCCTTATCGGCACGACTTGGAAAACCGGGAACGTCTGCAACGTATCGGGGTGATCATGGCGGGGAATATTCCGTTGGCGGGGTTTCACGATTTTTTGTCGGTGTTGATCAGTGGAAATATATTTGTCGGAAAATTGTCGTCCAACGATGCTCATCTGCTGCCGATTGTTGGAGAAATGCTTTGCGAGACAGAACCTCGTTTTTCCGACAGAATAGTGTTTTGTTCCGAAAAATTGACAGCGGTCGACAAGGTTATTGCAAGCGGCGACAACAATTCCGCCCGATATTTTTCGTATTATTTTCAAAAATATCCGTCCATTATTCGCAAGCATTGCAACAGTGCAGCCGTTTTGAATGGAAAAGAATCGAAAGAAGAGCTTCAAAAGTTGGCAGACGATATTTTTCTTTATTTTGGTTTGGGGTGCAGAAGTGTTTCCAAAATATATATTCCTCACCGTTATGATTTTACAAATCTTTTCCAAGCACTTGACACATATCGGGAAATCGTTGGGCAACATCATAAATATTTGAACAATCTGGAATATCAAAAAACCGTTCATTTGTTGAATATGATTCCGTTTTTGGATCAGGGATTGACAATTTTCAAAGAAAACAACTCGCTTGCTTCTCCTGTCGGAGTAATTCATTATCAATATTACGACGACATTTATGCGGTAGAAAAAGAAATTCTTTCGCTTGGCGAAGAGTTGCAATGTTGCGTAAGCAATGCGTTGAAAAATGCTTCTTTTTTCCCTTTGGGGCAATCGCAATACCCGCAACTGAACAATTATGCAAACCAAACAGACACGATAGCATTTTTATTTAAAGAGCAGGCAACGAAATAGGTCTTTTTTGTATCATATCAAAAATTAATCATTTAAAAACAGTACAATATGAGCAAAATATTTTTATTTTTCAGTCTGACATTCTTGCTTTTCCCTTATTGCGCAAATTCTCAATGCCCGAATTTGAATTTATCTATGGCCAATTTTACTTATTGGCAATGTTATACAGGAAGTTGTGCCAACGGCGTGGACAGTGTTTATAAAACTGCACCTGTTGCGGGAAAACATACGATGTATGGCAATCCCTACGGTTTCTTGCTCCCGGACGAACAATGTTCGTCAATTAGAAAAGTACCCGGAGGGTTTATATACTCCGTAAAGATAGGAAATAGTACGGCATCTTCCGAAATAAACGGCATAGAATATACCTTAACGGTAGACAGTTTCAATACTTCATTGATCATTCATTTTGCATTTGTATTGGGATACGATACCAATTGTTCTCCCGAAGAGCAAGCCCGATTTTCGGTGATAATAAGAGATACTAATGATGTGCCATTGCAAAATCTTCCCGGCGGACAATTACACGTTGTTGCTTCTCCCGAATTGGACAATTTGGATTGTCAAGATTCTAATATGATTGCAAAAAAATGGACGACAATAGGATACGGTCTGGATCATTTAATCGGGCAGACCATAAAAATTTATTTGGAAGTAAGAGACGGTTCTACCGGAAATCGTTTTGGATATGCCTATGTAGTAGCAGAGTGCAGTCAGAAGTATAAAGAAGTGTCAATATGCAACGGGACAGTACGCGATAATCTGCGTTTACATACGCCGGAAGGTTTTATGTACCATAAATGGACACGCAGTTCGGATACTGCCTGGACGATTGAAGGCGCCGGTGTGCAAAACAATCGAATTATAATTGGAGATGCTTGTGACGGAGAAATATTTACTTGCGAGTTGACGTCTGCTTGGGGAAATTTATACAGCTCTGCCATGTATGTTGCTGTTAAAGAAACAACGATGCAGCCGATTTTCCAATATGGAATTTTAGAAAACGGATGCGTGTACTTTGCAAAACATAATTACCGCAATTGGTACGACACCTGCACTCGCACGGCTACTTTTGTTGATCTTTCAACGGTTACCGGCGGCACAAAATCATCTATTCGGTGGAAAATTAATGATTTGAATATTACTTCCGCCGATTCGTTATTCACCTGTCAATTTCCCAATCCCGAAGAAGACTCTGTTACTTATCTGATAGATTTGGAGGTGTGGACAAAAAACAAATGTTCAAAGTTGTCAGAGCAAAGAGAAGAACATTATATTACCATTTACCGTACACCGGAAGTCCGTATCGTACGGTCTAAAACCTTTTCTGCAAAAGGAGAAGAAAAATTGACGGCAGGTTTGAATGATAGCAGGATTTCGTCGTATCAATGGAGTTGGAAATTGGACGATAATTCTACAGGATCAAATAATATCGATACTCTATTGACTGTTTCACAAAAAGGAATCTATTGGATAGACGTTTGGACAAAAAACAACTGTCATTTGTCCGATACCGTACGTCTTCCCGGAGTAAAAACATTTTTTCAATACGGAATAGCAGATGAAAACGGACATGTAGATTTTGAAAGCAACCACGAAAACCGCTACGACACATGCGATCGGAAAGTAACTTTTGTCGATTTATCAACATTATATGATGTAAAAATAAAATCCCGGACATGGAAAATAGAAGGAGTTAATACCGTTTTCACAGATTCGATTTTCACGTTTCAATTTCCGGATTATAACAAACCGACAACCCATACCGTATCTTTAACCATAGTAACAAGAGATAATGATGTTGAAATATATGAAGATTCCATTACCATATTTCCTTATCCCAAAGTGGATATACTGTTGGCAGGCTCTTTGGACGAAAACGGTGAAGCGATGTTGATTCCTGTTTCCTTACAGGGAAATTTTGTGTCGTATCAATGGTATTGGAGATTAGAAATGGGACATACCGGTTTCAGCAGAGAAGATACATTATCAATAACAGAACCCGGCATTTATTTTCTGACCGTCAAAGATGATAAAACATGCCTTGCCATGGATACTGTTATTGTCGAAAAGAAAATATCCGTAAAAGAATTGACTTCTTTGTTGTTTTCTTTGGGACAAAATATTCCCAATCCCGCAAACAATATTACGGTTATTCCTTTTTCTTTGCCAAACGACGGAAATGTAGAGTTTGAATTATTTTCCACATCGGGGCAATTATTAAATAAAGAGACGATTGCCGCTTTGAAAGGAAATAATCAATTTGAATATAACACAACTCATTTGCCTGTGGGAATATATTACTATTCGGTCAAATACAGTGGTCAACGTCTATTTCGGAAAATGCTGGTAAAAAAAGAATAAAACGATTTATTGTTCTAACCTCTTAAAAAAGAGCGTTCTTGTTGTTGTTGCTGTTTTTGCAAAAGTTTTTTTTAGGCGGCATGTGCGATTTTCGGGTCGTTGTCTTTTGGCATGTTATTTGTCTTTTCAAAAGTATAATTTATTTGTTTAATCATTAAATAAAAATTGATAATCATGAAACAATCACATATTTACGCTTTTTTGAGCGGCGCATTGATAGGCGGAGTTGTTGCTTTGTTGTTTGCTCCTGACAAAGGAACTGAAACTCGAAGAAAAATTGGGAATAAAGTAAAAGCAGGTACAAATTATACCAAAGAACAAATAGAACATCTTTTGGATTATTTGCGGAGAAAAGCTGCCGACGGCATTGTTGACCTTGAAGAAGATATAATAGAATTGGAAGAACAATTGGCTGATATTGAAGAAAAACTCAGAGAGAAAAATAAAAAATAATTCGCACATTCAGTTCTAAAAAACGGTCATTATGGAAACTCCCGAATCAAATCCCGATATGTATAAATCTCTTGTGAAAGAGGTAAAAGATTATATATTGCTCAGTTACGATCTGTTGCGATTAAATCTGGTAGAGAAATTATCAAGGGTCATTGCCTTGATTTTGTCTCTTTTTGTTGGCATTTTGTTGCTGGTTACAGCCCTTGTTTATTTTTCTTTGGCATTTGTTTATTGGACAGGGATTTTTTTCGGTTCTTTAATTCCCGGATTTCTCATTTTGGGCGGATTGTTTCTTCTGTTGTTTTTTATCTTCTTTTCTTTACGAAAACGCCTGTTTGTCAATCCGATGATTAAATTTTTGAGTGGCATTTTTTTCAACGAACCCCAAAAAGCGGACGAAGATGAAGAATAGAACAAAATATCACAATCTTTCTTGCCTGAAAGATATAGAATACGAAAAACAATTCATTCGATACAAGCTGGCAAAGAAAGAAAGAAGAATAGAAAGAAATTGGGATCATATTTACGATACGTGGAATTTCGTTTCGAT
>JAIRTU010000153.1 GCA_031254735.1 Bacteroidales bacterium
GGAATAATAGTCCACAAACCGCCATTCCCCGCACGATGTTGGAACGTAATCTACTTTTTTAACGTCAACATCTGCAAAATTATCCACCACAAATACGATAAAATCGGCTTCAAGTTGCACGTCAACAACCTTTACCGTTCCGTACAACTTTTTGCCATTGATAGAACAGTTGTCTTTGTCAATGGGTGGCTTTTCGGGTTTAAATGCCAACACCAACAGCGAGTATATACTTATTAATAATGTCTTCATAGAATAAAGTTCAAACAAAATTATATCAATATCTATTTCAAGGATTTCCTAAAAAAAGAATACCCCACTCGATTGATTTTTCAAATGGGATATTCTTCGTACCTGAGGCCGGGATCGAACCGGCACGAGTATTACCTCATCGGTTTTTGAGACCGACGCGTCTACCAATTCCGCCACTCAGGCTGATTTTTTCAGAATGCAAAGGTATTACTTTTTTTGTTTCCAAAACACTTTTATTTGTTTTTTTTCTTCTTTTTTGTTGAACAACGTGCGTTATTCCCATTTAACAATCAGAAAACCAGCAAGAAAATAATGAAAAAAAATTATCAACATTGTAACATAAATGGCGTCCAAAAGAGAATTTGTCATGAAGAAGCAAGCGATTACTCCAAAATAAAGTGTAATTTTGCACCTCATTAAAATTCTCAATGCAAAAAAAATGGGTTTTACAGACAAGAGCTAACGACAATCTGATTAAATATATATCAGGTCTATTGAATATACCTCTTCCTCTGGCAAATTTGCTGGCTCAACGAAACGTGAAAACGTATAATGAAGCTCGTTCGTTCTTCAAGCCTTCTCTGCAAGACATACACGATCCTTATTTGATGAAAGATATGGAAAAAAGTGTTCACCGAGTGGAAAAAGCCGTTGCCGACAAAGAAAAGATACTCGTTTTCGGCGATTATGATGTGGACGGAACGTCTGCTGTTGCTCTGATATATTCTTTTTTGAAAGATTACACCTCTTTTATCGAATATTATGTCCCCGACAGATACGAAGAGGGTTATGGAATATCCGTTCAATCGATAGAATATGCAAGAGAGAATAATTTTACGTTGATCATTGCGCTGGATTGCGGTATTAAATGCCACAAAGAGATCGATTTAGCCAATCGTTACAATATTGACGTCATTGTGTGCGATCATCATTTGCCCGGAGACATTTTGCCCAATGCTTATGCCATATTAGACCCCAAACAGTCGGATTGTGATTATCCCTATAAAGAATTGTCGGGTTGTGGCGTTGGGTTTAAACTTGTGCATGCCATGGCTCAAAAGCGGAATATTCCTTTTACGGAATTGGGAAAGTATTTCGACCTTTTGGTTATCAGCATTGCTTCCGACATTGTCCCCATTACGGGAGAAAATAGGGTATTTGCCTATTTCGGACTTAAACTTATCAATATGAAGCCACGAAAAGGATTGGAATCTTTGTTGGCTTTCAGCAAAATTGTCCGCAAGGCGTATCCGACTTTGCCGCCGCACAATAGCGTTTTTACAAAAGAAATCACTATCAACGATTTGGTTTTCTATGTGGGACCGCGAATAAATGCCGCAGGAAGAATGGCGACAGGAAGAAGCGCCGTTCATCTGTTGATAACCAACACCCTTGAGAGAATTGCAGAACTTGGCGAACGTGTCGATACGCACAATAACGAACGTAGAGAATTGGACATAAAAACCACCAACGAGGCTATCGACATGGTATCAACGGAGGTGAATTTGAAGAAACGATCGATCATTGTTTATGATCCCTCATGGATAAAAGGAGTGATAGGCATTGTTGCCTCTCGTTTGGTGGAACATTTTTACAAACCGTCTATTGTGTTTACGCTTTCCAACGGATTGATTACAGGATCGGCACGTTCGGTAAAAGATTTTGATCTGTATCTGGCTTTGTCGCAGTGCAATCATTTGTTGGAGCATTTCGGAGGACATACTTTCGCCGCAGGGCTGAGCCTGAAGCCTGAAAACTTGGATGCATTCATTGAAAAATTTGAACAGATTGTCTCTGAAAACATTTCGGAAGCCTCCACTTTCCCTGCTATCGAAATTGATGAAGAAGTTTCTTTAGACGAGATCAATCCGAATTTCTTCAATATAATGAAACGGTTTTCTCCCTTTGGACCCGGCAATATGTATCCCGTGTTTATGAGCAAAAATGTGACAGATACAGGAAAAGCCCGCATTGTTGGTCAAAACCATATAAAGCTGACTGTTTTTCAGGCAGATAATCGAAGCTATCCTGTTGATGCGATAGCTTTCGGACTAAGTGCATATTTCGAGCGGATACACAAAGGAGAACCTTTCCACATCTGTTATCATATCGATATGAACGAATGGCAAGGAAAGAATTATTTACAGTTGGTGATCAAAGACGTCAAGTTTCCCGACGAAGAAGCCGATATTCTATATCCTCATCATTAAACCCTTATTCACATCGTTTTCTGTGATAATGGCAGACACTGTCGGTTGGCACTGACGAAACAAGAAATCGCGCCAGCAACAGTTTAAATCAAATCTTCCAGAATATTATCATCTACCCGATTGGGAAGTGTAACTTTCAGGTTGGGGTTTTCTTGCATGGCACGTTTGATCGCAAACACCGCCCCTTCGTTTCTTGCCCAGCTGCGACGAGAAATACCGTTGTTGACGTCCCAATAAAGCATCATTTGCAACCGTTTATCTGCTTCTTCGCTGCCGTCGAGCAGCATGCCGAAACCGCCGTTGATGACTTCTCCCCAACCAACGCCGCCTCCATTGTGAATACTCACCCACGTTGCACCGCGAAAAGCATCTCCGATAACATTTTGTATCGCCATATCGGCAGTGAAAGCCGATCCGTCATAAATATTGGAAGTCTCTCTAAAAGGCGAATCCGTCCCCGAAACATCGTGGTGGTCGCGACCCAAGACCACAGGAGACGACAGCCGTTTTTCTGCAATCGCTTTGTTGAAAGCCGCCGCTATTTGAATACGTCCCTGTGCATCGGCGTACAGGATACGTGCCTGCGATCCAACAACCAATTTATTGGCTTTTGCACCCTGTATCCATTGTATGTTATCTCGCATTTGCTGTTGTATTTCCTGCGGAGATTCTTTGGCGATTTGTTCCAGCACGTCCATTGCAATTTTGTCGGTAATATCCAAATCTTCTGCTTTGCCCGAAGTGCATACCCAACGGAAAGGACCAAAGCCGTAGTCGAAGCACATAGGTCCCATAATGTCCTGAACATACGACGGATATTTAAAACCCGACTTATCGGCATTCATAATGTCTGCACCGGAGCGAGACGCTTCCAACAGAAACGCATTGCCGTAGTCGAAAAAGTACATTCCTTTTGCCGTCAACGTGTTGATAGCCGCCACATGACGGCGAAGCGTTTGCTGCACTTTCTCTTTGAACGCATCGGGCTTTGCCGCCATCATTGCTTTCGACTCTTCAAAAGATATTCCGACAGGATAATATCCACCCGACCACGGATTGTGCAACGAGGTTTGATCCGAACCTAAATCTACCGAGATATTATGTTCCGCCAGATATTCCCACAAATCGACGATGTTGCCCTGATATGCAAACGAAACCACTTCTTTGTCTTTGCGTGCTTTTTCTACTCTGTCGATCAGCGTTGGCAGATGATCATACACTTCATCTACCCAACCCTGAGTGTAGCGTTTTTGCGTAGCTTCGGGATTGATTTCTGCCGTGATAGACACGCACCCTGCAATATTGCCGGCTTTGGGTTGAGCGCCACTCATGCCGCCGAGACCGGAGGTAACGAAGAGTTTTCCGCCCAAACCGTCTTTGCTTATCTTACGTCCGGCGTTCAATACGGTAATGGTTGTGCCGTGTACAATGCCCTGTGGTCCAATGTACATGTACGAGCCGGCTGTCATTTGTCCGTATTGGGTTACGCCCAACGCATTAAAACGTTCCCAATCGTCGGGCGAGGAGTAGTTGGGGATCATCATTCCGTTGGTAACCACCACGCGCGGTGCATTTGGGTGCGAAGGGAACAATCCCATGGGGTGTCCGCTGTACATCACCAATGTTTGTTCGTTGGTCATTTCTGCCAGATATTTCATCGTCAGGCGGTATTGTCCCCAATTTTGAAATACAGCACCGTTTCCTCCATAAGTTATCAGTTCGTGAGGGTGCTGTGCGACGGCGTAGTCTAAATTGTTTTGTATCATCAACATAATGGCAGCTGCCTGTTTGCTTTTGGCAGGATATTCTTCTATCGGACGGGCGTACATTCTATACGTCGGACGGAAACGGTACATGTAAATTCTACCGTAGTCGTGCAATTCGCGTGCGAACTCTTTCGCCAACACTTGATGATGTTTAGCGGGAAAATAACGCAACGCATTACGGATTGCCAACTTTTTCTCTTCTTTGGTTAATATATCCTTGCGTTTGGGGGCATGACTCACGGTGGCGTCATATATTTGTGCCTGTGGCAGCTCTTCGGGGATTCCCTGCAAAATGTCTCTTTGAAATTCGTTCATATCTACTAAATTAATATTGGGTAACGGTCAAAAAAAAATATTTGCAAAGATACATTATAATCTGTATTGTTTCCACCCTCACTCCCAAAAAAATGTCTCTCTCCGGCGTTGTATGTCAAAAGGCATGCCGGCTTCTGCTTCGGTAAAAGCGGACAGAAATCGCCGGTGTTTTTTGATAATCATAATCTAAAAACAGTTATGCGGTTAAATGTTGACAAACGAATGTTTATCGGCAGAAACGGCGTGAGAGAGTTCTGCATTGCGGATATGGTGAACAATTTCTATGCTTGGTCTGGCACAATCCAATCCCAATCCTTTTCCGTCTAAAATATGTTGATAGGTAAGCGTGTGCAAGTCGGTGAAGCCCGAAGAGAAATCCAAAGCCTGTCCTTCAACCGTGATAGAGCGGTATGT
>JAIRTU010000196.1 GCA_031254735.1 Bacteroidales bacterium
AAATTATTCCTTTTGCCGAATCGAAAGATGAGATAACAAACAGGCTCACCAAAAGAGAAATTGAAATTCTGAAACTGGTAAAAGACGGTTTTTTAAGCAAAGAAATTTCAGATAAACTCTCTATAAGCCTCCACACCGTAAACACACATCGACAAAGGGTTTTAGAAAAATTGCGTGTGGATAATTCCATAGAAGCCGTAATGCTGGCTTCAAAACTTGGCTTAATATAGTTGCTTCATACTGATAAATCAGTATTGTACACCTTTGATAATAGAAATACTTTTGCCCAGTATTTCTAAATTATCAAACTATGTTACGAAGTGTTTTATTGTTTTTGCTTTTTTTGCTTTTGTCGGTTCAATTATTTGCCCAACAATCGACACAAACCATTCGAGGAAATATTACCGACGACGCCTCAAACGAGCCTTTAGTTTATGTATCGGTAAATTTGCAAAATACACCGATGGGAAGCGTTACGGATAGTGCGGGAAATTTTACAATCAAAAATGTTCCCGTTGGAAGATACAACATAATGGCATCGTTTGTGGGTTATGAGCCTGTTGTGCTGAGGGAAATTCAAGTAACGTCAGCCAAAGAAGTCTTTTTGAACATCACATTGAAAGAAAGTTTGCTAACGCTTGAAGAAGTGGTTGTCAAACCTAAAGTGAACAAGGAACAGCCGCTCAATTCGATGGCAACGGTCAGCGCCAAAATGTTAAGTATTGACGAAGCCAAACGCTATGCGGGCGGATTTGATGACCCTGCGCGTTTAGTTTCCGCATTTGCGGGAGTATCAGGCAACACAGGCAATAATGCCATTGTTGTCAGAGGAAACAACCCTCAATCCTTACAATGGAAATTGGAAGGTATTGAAATCTCAAACCCAAACCACTTTGCCGATTTGTCTGTCTTTGGCGGCGGAGCGCTTACGGCATTGAGCGTTCAACTGCTGACAAATTCGGATTTTTTTTCGGGCGCCATGCCTGCCGAATACAGTAACGCTTTGTCGGGCGTGTTTGATATTTTTATGCGTAACGGCAATAACCAAAAGCACGAACACACTTTTCAGTTAGGCGCGATAGGTATCGACGTTGCTTCGGAAGGACCTTTCAAAAAAGGCGGCAAGTCGTCCTACATTTTCAACTATCGCTATTCAACAGTGGGATTGCTCACCTCTATTCTTCCCGAAAATGCCGCCGGAACTACCTATCAGGATTTATCTTTTAAACTGAATTTTCCCACAAAAAAAGCGGGAACTTTTTCCATTTGGGGAATGGGCTTGATTGACTATTCCGATGCAAAAGCAAAAGACAATAAAAACGAATGGAAATACGATAGCGACAAGGAAAATCTTGAGGCAAGGCAATTTGTTGGAGCAACAGGCGTCAGTCATAAAATTTTCCTAAACAATGGACAATATTTGAAAACAACACTGGCAGCAACCGCCAACGGGATTGATATGTATAGCGAAAAATTGGACAACAATCTGAACAGCCACCCTTGCAATGTAGTGAATAATAAATATTATAATTTCATCGCCTCATCATTTCTCAACACAAAATTCAGTGCAAGACATACCAACAAATCAGGCCTTGTTTTTACAAATATGAACTATGACATGCGGTTAAAGAATGCCGTTTCAACAGGAAGCCCCATGCAGACGCTTGTAAATGAAACCGGCAGTAGCACGCTCATTTCCGCTTACAGCAATTCTGCCATCAACTTCAATGAAAAAATCACGGCAAATGTGGGATTAACCTCACAATGGTTTTTGCTTAACAATACGTTTTCCATTGAACCAAGAGCAGGTGTAAAATACAGGTTTGCACCAACACAAATCTTAAGTTTGGCTTACGGTTTGCACAGCCGTTTGGAGCGGTTGAATTACTATTTTATTAAGGATAGCCTTGCCCGGAATATCAACAAAGACTTGAGTTTTACCAAAGCGCATCATCTTGTTTTGGGCTACGATATCGGCACGTCGGAATTTACTCATCTGAAAATTGAGGCGTATTACCAGCATTTGTTTGATGTTCCTGTAACGGCTGTCGGCACATTTTCCTTAATCAATCAGCAAAATGACTGGTTTTTCGATAAGAAACTTCAAAACTCAGGCTACGGAAAAAACTATGGTTTAGACTTTACTTTTGAAAAATATTTTTCAAAAGGCTATTATTACATGGCTACTGTTTCCCTGTTCAACTCTCAGTACAAAGGAAGTGATAACGTATGGCGTAATACACTATATAACAGAAATTTCGCCATCAATGTTCTGGCAGGTAAAGAATGGCTGTTGGGCAAAAATAAAAACCATATTTTGAGTTTGAATGCACGAATGAATTATCAGGGCGGCGACCGCTATTCGCCAATAGAGACGACCCTTTCTGTTGCTCTCCAGGACGTTGTTTTTGACGAGACAAGAGCCTATTCCCAACAATTTTCACCTGCATTCACCACTCATTTCACGGCAAGTTACAAAGTGAACAAAAAGAAAACAGCACACGAATTTGCCTTAAAAATCCTCAACCTGACACAATATAAAGAATATTTGGGTTTTCGATACAACTATCAAACCCGGACGGTAGATGCAGATAGGGAAGCGACCTTTGTTCCAAATATAAGTTATAGGGTTGATTTTTAGCTATAAATAAAAAGTCGTTTTTAAAGACTGCAGGAGAACCGACAAGGCAGCCAGATGTACAAATGACGCCATGAAATTAAATATTAATAATAAGTTTAAAAAATGAAAGAAAAAAAACACAAACGGCAAACCGCCAAAAATCGCCTCAACGATAGATGTCAACGACATTTTAGAGGTTATGCGGGAAAACGATTTTCCCGGTCAAAAGCAAGTTGAATTATTACAGGTTCTCAATTATGCTTTGTACAAAAAGAATTATCCGCAAGACCTTTGCGGAATAAT
>JAIRTU010000026.1 GCA_031254735.1 Bacteroidales bacterium
ATTGCAATTCGTTCAACGGAACATATATTCTGACAAACGGAAACGGAATTACAATCTCGCCTTTGGCGTCTACCATGGTGGCTTGCCCGAATATGCAAACAGAATCCGAATTGTTTCGCGTAATGGAATTGGTTGATAATTACACGATAGAACAGGATACCCTGCTGCTGAACACCAAAACGGAACTCCTTGCCAAATTTATTGCCACAAAAATAAAAGACAAATAAATTTAATTTCTCACGCAACGCAAGCGAGGTTTAGTGCAAATTCGCCCCGATAATACGTAAAAATTCTTGCCTTGTATTGGTCTGTTTCAAAAACGCACCCGTAAAATCTGAGGTGGTTGTTACAGAGTTTTGTTTTTGTACGCCCCGCATCGACATACATAAATGTTGCGTTTCGATAACCACAGCAACGCCCAAAGGATTTAACGTATTTTGAATACATTCTTTTATCTGGGTGGTCAGCTGTTCCTGCACTTGCAATCGCCTTGCAAAAGCATCTACCACACGAGGGATTTTACTCAATCCGACAATATATCCGTCGGGAATATAGGCAATGTGCGCTTTCCCGAAAAACGGCACTAAATGATGTTCGCACAAAGAATATATTTCAATGTCTTTTACAATCACCATTTCTTTGTAATCCTGTTTAAACATGGCAGATTTCAAAATAGCCGCCGGGTCTAAATGGTATCCCTGCGTAAAAAACTGCATGGCTTTTGCCACTCTTTCGGGTGTTTTTTGCAAGCCCTCGCGGGCGGCGTCTTCTCCCAACAAACGGAGTATTTCTTTATAATGTTTTTGCAGTTCGTCGGTAATATGAGAACTGTACACATCTTTTCGTTCATATCCTTCGCTATTGTCGTCGTACATCAGAAAATTATAATTTAAATTTATAAAAACGGATTATGTTTTTTTTCGTATTCGATATTTGTTTGGTCGCCGTGTCCGGGCAAGACTATGGTGTCGTCGGGAAGTGTAAACAATTTTTCATATATGGATTTTTTGAGCAGTTCAAAGCTCCCGCCGGGCAAATCGGTTCTTCCTATGCTGTTTTGAAACAACACATCTCCCGAAAAAACCATATTGTTCGATTGAGCATACAGACAAATGCTTCCCGGAGAATGTCCGGGCGTATACAATACCTTTAATTCTATATCGGAAAATTTCAACAGCTCGTTATCGCAGACAAACCTTGTCGGATTGGGGATTTCTTTCTTTTGAAAACCCATTATCAAACTGTAATCATTCATTGCCCGGTACAGCGGAAGCCCTTCTTGGTGCATCAGCAATTCTGCCTGCGGAAAAGCGTCTGTCATAAACTTGACGCCCATTACATGATCGGCATGAGGGTGCGTGATAATGCTTGCGACCACGTTGAGTTTATAATCGTCTGCAATTTTTAAAAATCGGTTAAATTCTTCTTTGCTGCTGCAAGCAGGATCGATCAAAACACTCGTGTTATCTTCGGCAATCACGATATAACTATTGACCAGATAACTGTTACAAACGGTTCTTACTGTTTTCATTCTAAATTGGATAGATATATTTTTTTATTTTTTGAATAATTAAAAAGAAAATTCATGATAAACCACAACGGCGTTTCTGTCTTTGCGAAAATCTTTTAATCTTTTCGATTATGTTTCAGTTGTTTTTCCCAATTCCACGCAGAAAGGATCATTTCGTCTAAGGTTTTTTCGGCTTTCCAACCCAAAACAGTGTTTGCAAAAGAAGTTTCCGCCCAAATTTTCTCCACATCGCCACTTCTGCGACCCACTATTTTGTACGGTAACTTTGTTTGACTGACTTTTTCAAATGTTTTTATAATCTCCAAAACCGAAATCGGAGTTCCCGTCCCGACGTTAAACACTTCGTAGTTGGAGGTCATTTTATGTTCCAACATGCGGTTCAGGGCGGCAACATGAGCTTTTGCCAAATCTTCCACATGGATATAATCGCGCAGGCAAGTTCCGTCTTTTGTATTATAATCGTTTCCAAACACTTGCAGACATTCGCGAATGCCCATAGCCGTTTGGGTGATGTACGGAATCAGGTTTTGCGGAACGCCCAAAGGCAACTCCCCAATCAAAGCCGAGCTGTGTGCCCCTATCGGATTGAAATACCGCAAAGCCGTTACCTGCCTGTTTTTTTCTGCCAGACAAATATCTTTCAACATCTCTTCTATCACCTGTTTTGTGTTTCCGTAGGGGCATTCGGCGGGCTTTATCGGCGTTTGCTCGGTAACAGGCAACACCTCCGCCTGACCGTATACCGTGCAGGAAGAAGAAAATACAAAATGGTCAACATGATGTTTTTGCATCTCTTTCAGGATGTTGAGTGTATTGACAAAATTGTTGTAATAATACCGCAACGGCTCTCGCACCGATTCGTTTACATATTTATGTGCGGCAAAATGAATAACCGCATCGATGGTATATTTTTCAAAAAGTTGAGCCGTCTGCGTGGCGTCGGTTAAATCTACAAGCTCAAACGCCGGTTTGACGCCTGTGATTTTTGCGATATTATCAATAACTTCTGCCGATGAGTTGCTCAAATTGTCTGCTATAACAACTTTATAACCTGCCTGTTGCAACACTACCGTTGTATGAGAGCCGATGTATCCCGCACCTCCCGAAACCAAAATTGTCTTATCTTTCATTGTGTAATGCTTACTCATTTGTTGCAAAAGTAGCAATTTTTCCGAGATGTTGCCTCGAAATACAACAAAAAGGAAAGAGGCAGCCAAATAAAAAGCCGACTTTCGTCGGCTCTTCTGCATATATAGAGTTAATTAAAATGTGTACCTGACACTCAGATTAAGTCCCCAGTCGAAGTAGGAACGCGGGCTTACATGTTGTCGGAAATACATTCCGTAGCCCGGACGAAAGTCAAATTGCAAAGCCAGCGGAATCTTGAATTTATATTCCAATCCGCCAATGGCATTTACTCCAAAACGACCATAGTCTAAACTATTCGAAAAAAGATAGCCCAAAGAAAGTCCGCCGCCGGCAAACCAATATAGATTTACCTTGGATATTTTCCGTTGATACATTGCGTTGGGGTGCAAGTCTAAACTCCAAAAATTTGCCGAGTTTTTCATTCCCAAATGTACGCCCAAATCGGCTTGCAATGCCAATCGGTCTCCCAAGGCAAACGTTTTGTAAGACGCACCGTTGGTCATTCCCGCAACAAT
>JAIRTU010000277.1 GCA_031254735.1 Bacteroidales bacterium
TTAACAGGGGCAAAAACCAATTTACTGTTGTCACTATCCACATAAAAGCAAAAAGTATCAAATAAATTCTGTTTCAAAGTATTGTTTTCGACAGGTAAATTTTTCACTTGATTATTAAAACATTCAGTAAGCAGATTTTTAATTTTTGAAAAATCTGTATTATTTACGTTGATTGTATTTATCAAAGTTACTATATCCTTGTGCCTTATGTATTTTACATATTCCTTTGCCTGTTTTACCGTTATCATATTGGCTATTTTGAAATATTTTTTTGTTACACCGCTTTTATTTCCCTTTTCAAAAACCTTTTATATTGACTAAACATAAAATTGTAAAAGTGCTGCACATTCTCTGTTTCCCTCGCCTTTTCCAAAGCCTGAATGTAGGGAATCCGGTTGCTTTTATACACATAGAAAACCGGCAAATCGAAGCAAGCCAAAATGTAATTCATAAGCAAGCGACTTGTACGTCCGTTGCCGTCTGCAAAAGGATGGATACTTACGAATTGAAAGTGTGCATAAAAAGCCGCTTCACATTTCTGTTGAAAGGTTTTTGCTTCTGCAATACGTTTATTAGTTTCTTCAACAAAAGATTTCATAAGGTCGGGTACTTTGCTGTAATTAGGGAAAGTCCGCGCTCCTGCATGTACATTTACAAGCCGGTAATCGCCGTGCGTACTGTCAAATGCTCCCAATGCCGTGTTGTAAATGCTGCCTGTATTCCGTACAACCATACCGCCGATTTCGTGTATCAACGTTTCGGTAAGCAGTTGTTTTCCACTCGCTTTGTTGAGAGTATAAACAAGGGCTTTTTGATGGTCAATTACCATTTGCTGCTCTGAAAATGGTTTGTTTTTGGCGGGTATATCCTGGTCAAGTAAATTATAAACCTGTCCTTCCGTCAATGTGCTGCCCTCAATAGCCGTCGAATGATAGGTTATTGCGTAACAAGTAAATTTTTTCAAATCCACCTGTCCCTGTTCTGCTAACTTGTAATCGGTAACAAGTTGTTCGAGTTTGTTTATTAATGTATTCATATTGAATTTTTTTTTACTGATAGATATTAGCCCACGCTTTTTTCATCATTTCGGCGTGTTCTTCCTGTTTAACCTTGATGTATTTCAAAAATGATTTTTCGGTTTTGTGTCCCGATATACTCATTATCATAAGAGTAGGCAAGCCGCGTTTGTACATATTGGTACAAAAAGAACGCCGTCCGGTGTGGCTCGATACATGTTCCCATTTCTCAAAAGCGGTTGTTATCAGTTTGCCGCCCTCTGTTCTTGTCATTGTTTCCGTGCCATTGATTCCGGCAATACGGCAAGCCTCTTTAATATACTCATTAAATCGTTGGTTGCTTATTTCAGCGGGTAAATCGTAGTTATATTTTTCCAAAATTTCCAATACTACCGGATGCAAAGGGATTGTAACCTTGTTATTGGTTTTTTGTTGGCGAAACGTAATAAAGCCGTCTTTAATGTCTGTTTTTGCGACTTTGTCTAAATCGGAAAACCGGCAACCCGTCCATGCCAAAAACAAAAACCAATCCCGTACACGGTCAAGATGCGGAAGTTTTGATAACCCTGTATCTTTTAATTGTTGCAATTCATTTTCATTCAAATAAATAGTATCCGTTTCTTCCGTAAATACATGAAAAGTTCCATAATCGGAATTTGTATTGATGTTTTGATTAGTAGCTTCGTTCAACATCAATTTCAGTACACGAACATGTTTACCAACGCTGTTTTGAGTAAAGCCTAAATTTTGCAAATAGGAAACGTAGCCATCGTAAAACTTACTGTTGATTTCCGAAAAATCAAAATCTTTTTTCTTTATGCTTTTGGCAAAGGTTTTCAAATGTTTTTCGGTTGCACGGTATTGTTGGATATTATTGTATGTCAGCGGTCGCCCTGTGGCTTTATCTTTGCGGGTATGGGCAGTTGCTATAAATTTGTCGGTAAACTGAAACAATGTTTTTATTTCCGGCTCTGTTTCTTTCGGGGCGTACTTTTCAGGAAAGTTGTATTTGTCAATAATGATTTTCAACCAATCCTGTGTGATACTGTCTTTGTCTGTTTCATTGAAAATCGTTTGAATGGTAGTTGTAAGTATATTTAATTTTTCGCTATGTTCAGTAAGGTATTGTTTGAGTTCTTTTTTTTCATCATTCATCAATCGAAAGTTCGGGATAATGATTTGTTGGGATTCGCTGTCCCAATATTCGGCGGGAATGAAAATATTTGTTTTTGTCCGTTGGTTTATACGTCCATGCGAAAACCGGATTAATATTTCCTGTTTTTTCGTAACATCTACTTTTGTAGATAGAGATAAATAAATTGTTGCCATAATTGTTTTGTTTTAATGCACGACAAAGATACAACAATAATTTTATTTTTGGCGACTTTTTGGCGACTTATTTTCAACAAAGTGCAATTCAATGAAATTTCATGCAAATATTTCAGATGTCGTAATATTCTGTTATACATTGTGATAGATGCTTATTTTGCTCGTGTTTCAATGGTTTTAATTTTGGTGAGATTGCAAAAGGTTAGTCCTGTACATACCGCCAAAAAAGATCAGAAAATAAAAGAAAAGTCCTGTAATTAAGTAGAATACAGGACTTTTTCTTTTTGCCTACTCCAGCAAAAAATCCCATAAAAACGGGGTCAAAGACAAAATAGCTGCTTGATTATTGAT
>JAIRTU010000051.1 GCA_031254735.1 Bacteroidales bacterium
CGCAATAATTGCAGTGTTATTTCGGCGTGTCCTTTGGTGTAGCCGTTTCCGACAATCATTGTAACATCGCTTCCAACGCCTTCTGCACCCAGCGCGGCTTTGGTGAAACTTGTTGCCATAGAGAAGAAATAAACCACTCCGGTATCTTTCGTGCAGAGAATGCTTGTCATTTCCGTATCGGGAATATTCACATTGTTGATGGTAACGTCTACCATTTCGCCGTTGGTCAGCTCTTCCATTTTTTCAAGAATTGGAACAGGCTGAGTAGCATCGGCAGAAAACACATAATCGCAAAAACCCAACGCCTCCAAGCGTTTGGTACTCTTTTCGCTATGACAAAGTCCGATTACTTTACCTGTAACGCCCGCGCGTTTTTTCGCTTCGTAACAGCACAGCATGCCCGATTTTCCGCCTGCACCGATGATAAGAACCGTATCGCCCGGTTTTACCAACTTGGCAGTCTGTGCAGGAGCGCCTGCCACGTCCAATGCCGACAATGCCAACGTTGCAGGCATATCGGCGGGGATTTTTGCATAAATACCGCTCTCGAACAGAATGGCTTTTCCGTCAATATCCACTTGATCTATGTCTTCACGAATTTCTTTAATTTTATCTATTCGCAAAGGGGTAAGAGAAAGCGATACCAATGTGGCAATCTTGTCGCCCACTTTCAAATCGGTTTTGCCGACAAGAGCGTCTCCAATTTTTTCAACAGTACCCAAAAGCATACCGCCCGATCCTGTCCATGGGTTACGATGTTTTCCTTGTTTTTCAACAATTTCCATCATAATTTCGGCAATTTTCTTTTTATCGCCGCCTGCTCGCTGTTCGATGTCGGTAAAAGAAGCCGAATCGATGTTTAAGGTTTGAACATCAATCAAAATCTCATTATCATAGATTTCGTTCATGTTGTTGTCGATCTTGTTTGCCGGTTGCGGAAGAACGCCTTTTGGCTCAATCACTCGGTGGATTCCGTACTTATTTCCTTTTTTTTGCATATCCTTTTTTGTTTAAATTAAAATTTATTTATTCTTTATATATTATAAAATGCGTATACTTTATTTCAAGGGTTTCAATCCCAAAATTGTCCTTGCTTCGGCGGGATTGGCTATTTCGCGACCAAATTCTTTTGCCAGCCGCACCACTTTTTCTACCAACTCTCCATTCGATTTTGCCAAAACGCCTTTCGACAGATAAACATTATCTTCAAATCCTACCCGCACATGACCGCCGTCAACAATAGCCGCTGCCGCCAACGGAAACTCAAAACGACCAATTCCCGCAACCGTATAAGTGGCATCGGCGGGGATGCTGCCGCGTAAAAACACAAAATCGCGCAACTCGCCGGAGATGCCGCCGTTTACGCCCATCACAAAATCGAAGTGCATCGGACTTTTGATAAATCCCTTTTTGTGCAGACGAAGAGCCATATCTATCATGCTCTTGTCGAAGACTTCCAATTCGGGTTTGATGCCTCGTTCTATCATTCGTTGACCGAAATATTTAATGGTATTTTCGGTGTTTTCAAAAATTTCGTCCCCGCCGAAATTCAGTGTGCCGCAATCCAATGTTGCCATTTCGGGGTTCAATTCGGTAGGTTGCAAACGTTCGTCGTTGCTCATTCCCACCGCACCACCTGTCGAGGGCTGAATTATCACATCGGGAACTTCTGCTTTTATGGCGTCTATAATTTCTTTAAAACGAGCTTTGTCCTGTGTCGGAGTGCCGTCGTCGCAGCGAACGTGCAGGTGAATAATGCTTGCTCCTGCCTCGTGAGCCGATTTTGCCTCGCGGACAAATTCTTCCTTTGTGTAAGGAACGCCCGGATTCATTTCTTTGGTTACTTCGGCGCCCGAAATGGCTGCCGTAATGATTAATTTTTCCATGAATATTTTTTATTTATTAATTCTTTGACATTTTACGGGAACAACACATGTTCCGCTTGCACGACATACCACAACAGGCTCTTTCAAAAAATCGGCAGCAGAATCGGAAATGTCGGGACGAGGTGCAATAACTTTTCGTGCCTCAAACTCCATCTTGCGTGAAGAATTTCCTGTTTTGACAATCTTTCCCACCGCCTCGATATAATCGCCGGCATATACAGGCGCCAAAAATTCAACCATATCATACGCGGCAAAAAGTCCTTCGTCGCCGTCGTTTATAATTAAAAGTTCGGTAGCTACGTCGCCAAACAGCTGCAACATCTTAGCACCGTCCACCAGATTGCCGCCATAATGAGCATCGTGCGACCCCATTCTTACTCTAATCATTGCTTCTTTGTTCATATCTTTTTTATTTTTATGTTTATCAAATATTTAATTTTTCGGATATTCTCCCCTATCTTCGCAATGAACACGCGCTCGCATTCATTGTTTGTGTTTATTTATTTTGTCAAATTATTTTACGATATAATTTACAAAGATGCTCGGAGTATGCACATTTTCCATAGGAATGTCTCCGATTTCCACCAATTCTTCCACTTCGGCAATCACCAAATCGGCAGCCATTGCCATCATCGGGTTGAAGTTTTGAGTTGTTCCTTTGTAAAAAAGATTGCCCGCTCTGTCGCCGACAGAAGCACCCAACAGGGCAACATCGGCACGCAGAGGAAGTTCAAGAAGATATTCTTTCCCCTCTACGGTCAGTTTTTGTTTTCCCTCTTCCACCACCGTTCCTATTCCTGTGGGAGTAAGAAAACCGCCCAATCCGCCGCCGCCGCAACGTATTTGCTCGGACAGCGTCCCCTGCGGAACAAACTGAACTTCCAACTCTTTGTTGTTGAACTGTTCTATCGTGTTGGGATTGGTGCCGATATGGGAAGCGATAACTTTTTTCACCTGTTTGTTTGTTACCAAAATTCCAATTCCCCTGTCGGGAAATGCGGTGTCGTTACAAATGAC
>JAIRTU010000067.1 GCA_031254735.1 Bacteroidales bacterium
TAGGTGAAATCATACCCTTGAAAAGCATACAACTCTAACGACGGCTCGGTTTCGTACGCATTGCGAAACGCATCTATAAAACGAATAACCCTGGGATTGGAATAGTCAACAAAAAATTGAGCGATATAATGTGTGTTCAGGTTCATAAAATATTCTGTTTCGATGTTGTCGTAATCCAACCAGCTTTCGGGAGTAACCAACGTCAGGCGGCTGAGTTTGGCGGCGTTGAGGTTTTGCGTGAAATTGGTAACCGACAATTCGCCTTCAAAGAAAGTGAAGACAAAATTCTCGTTGAAATTGCTCATCGCCGACTTGATACCCGAAATGCCTCCGCTTTTAAGATTGACGTCCTGTATATTGACCGTCTTATCCGAACGGTCGAATACTTTCCGCATGCCCGTTTTGTACTCGGCTATCTGTTTGTTTTCGTTGTTGGACTGATACCCCGCAAAAATAATATTTATTCCCGAATATTTTGTTAAAAGATAACGGGCAAAAGCCTCCCCTCGAAGAGCAAATGAGGATGTTCCCTTATAAACAGGCACACCGCAATATTCAAAAACCTCCGAAAAAGGATTTACCAACAGCACATTTTTCCTTTGAGCATATTGACAGACAACGTTAAACTCTTTGGCATGAAAAGGACCTATTATCAAATCTGCCTGATCCAACTTCCCGCTCGAAACCAAGTTTTCTGCCAATGCAGCAGAATTGACGTCTTCTACGTACAGATTGATTTTCACTTGCGGATATTTCGCCGAAACATCTTCTGCCGCCAACAGCAGGGCTTCGTAAAATTGGATAAAATCGAAAGACTTTACCTTTTTATAATCCGGCAGCGATTTTATCTTCATCGGGTCTATCGCCTCTGCCTCCGACAGATAAAGCGGCAGCAATACAAAAACCGTATATTCCTGTTTTTGTGTTCCTTCTTTGATTACTATATTTTCTTTTTCCTCCATAATATCTCTTTCGTCGGTTTGCAGTTGAGATATATCGGTATCTTTGAGCGGAATATAAATTCGTTCGCCAACCGCAAGCGTTTCGCCCAATTCGGGATTTGCGTCTTTGATTTCATACACGGTCAAGCCGTATTTTCGCGCGATACCGTATAAAGTTTCTCCCTGTTCCACAATATGAAACAAAGAATCGGCTTCCTGTGTTTTTGTCGGCGTGTCTTGTGTGATTTGCTCATCTTTTCTACGGCGTTCTTCTTCTTCTTTCAAGGCTTTTTTTTGTCTTCGGGTAAGATTTTCTTCCGAAGAAATCGCTGTGGCAACATCTTCTTCCACAACAACAATCTTTATTAGCGGAACAACAATTTCTTGTCCCTCCGAAAGACTTTCACTCATTCCCGGGTTCAACGCCAAAAGTTCCGATTCGGTAATTCTTCTGTTTTTGGCAATTGCATACAGGGTTTCGCCCCTTTTGACCGCATACATCTCGACGCTTATTTTGCTTGCCTGAATGTACAGACGATCTCCAATTTTCAAGCCCTGCTTGGCGGAAGGGTTTCGATTGGTAATTTCGTCAATACTCACTCCGTACATTTTCGACAATCCGTACAACGTTTGTCCTTTCACCACCTCATGCACATAAAACAATCGATTGTCTTCCACAACCGTTTTGTTCGACTTTTCTGTTTGGCTGTATCCGATGCCGCAACAAAACATCAGCATCAACACCCCATAGACAACTTTTCGATTCATCGTATTAAATTTTTTCCTGTTTATTTTATTCCCATTCTATGGTTGCCGGTGGTTTGGAGCTAATATCGTACACCACACGGTTTACACCTCGAACTTTATTGATAATTTCACCTGAAATTTTTGCCAGCAACGTATAGGGAAGATGTACCCAATCGGCAGTCATTCCGTCGGTGGAAGTAACGGCACGCAAAGCTACACAGTTTTCATACGTTCGTTCATCGCCCATTACGCCTACGGTTTTAACAGGCAACAATATCGCTCCTGCCTGCCATGTTTTTTCGTACCAACCCGATTCTTTCAGATTATCCACAAATATGGCGTCTACTTCCTGCAAAATACGTACTTTCTCTTCCGTAATATCGCCCAAAATACGAATGCCCAAACCCGGACCCGGAAAAGGATGTCGGTCTAAGAGCATGGAAGAGATATTCATCGCCCGTCCTATCGCCCGCACTTCGTCTTTAAAGAGCAAACGCAACGGCTCTACAATTTTAAGTTTCATATAATCGGGCAGCCCGCCCACATTGTGATGCGATTTGATAGTCGCCGAAGGACCTTTCACCGAAACCGATTCTATCACATCGGGATAGATGGTTCCCTGTGCCAGCCATTTTACATCTTTTATCTTGTGAGCTTCCGCATCAAAGACTTCAATAAATGTATTACCGATAATTTTCCGCTTTTGTTCCGGTTCGCTAACGTTTTTCAGCTTTTGATAAAACAGCTGCGAAGCGTCCACGCCCACCACATTCAATCCTGTTTCTTTGTAGTTGGCAAGCACCGTTTCAAATTCATTCTTGCGAAGCAATCCGTTGTTGACAAATATTCCTGTCATATTCTTACCGATGGCTTTATGCAGCAAATATGCTGCCACGCTGGAATCTACTCCGCCCGAAATGCCCAAAATCACCTTGTCGTTTTGTAGCTTTTCCCGCAATGCTCGAATACTCGTTTCGATAAAAGAATCGGAAGTCCAACTTTGAGAGCAGCGACAAATGCTTACCACAAAATTTTTCAAAAGCTGTTTTCCCTGCTCGGAATGATGTACTTCGGGGTGAAACTGTATGCCGTAGGTTTCTTCTCCGTCTATTTTGTAACCTGCATATTTCACGTCTTCGGTGCTGCAAACAGGTTTAAAACGGTCGGGGATAGCCGTAATACTGTCGCCGTGAGACATCCATACCTGCGTGTTGAGTTCCATTCCCTGCAACAACGTATTCTTATTTTCTATATAGACCAATTTGGCTCTTCCGTATTCTCGTGTTGGCGAAGACTGTACTTTTCCGCCGTCGTGATACGCCAAAAATTGCGCCCCGTAACATACGCCCAAAACAGGTATCTTCCCGCGGAAAATATCCAAATCGGGAACAGGTGCTTCTTGGTCGTATACCGAAAAAGGACTTCCCGAAAGAATTACCCCTTTCACATTTGTATCCAACGTCTTTACCGCATTATACGGTTGTATTTCACAATAGACATTCAACTCTCGAACTCTCCGAGCAATCAGTTGCGTGTACTGCGAACCGAAATCTAAAATTAAAATCATTTCTTCCATGATACAAAAATAGTTTTTTTTCTGCTATCACAAGCAAATATTTCTATTTTTTTATTCACAAATAAACGTTTAAAAAACAAACCCTGCTTTAAGAAGTGCAGAAAGCGGGAAAAGTCGGAAAGCGAAATACAGGGGAAGGACAATTGCATTTATCTCACAGGCTCATGCCGGCAGAATAAATTAAAAATCGGCTTTGGCACTTTATTTGTATATTTTTGTGTATTTTTGCAGAAATAAAATCATTGGAAATATAATAATTATTTTGAACTTGAGGATTATTTTTCCGGCAAAAAACGATATATCTATGACTAAAAGCAGAAAATTGCACAATTTAAAACCCGGATTCGGATACAGGCTGTTCAAGCGTTACGCTCGATTTTTTCACGATCATATATATTACCGAAAGGTATATAGTGTTTATCCTGAAAATATCCCGCAGCATTGCCCTTTGATGATAGTTTCAAATCATCAAAACAGCCTGTGCGACCCGCTCGGCTTACTTTTGTCTATCCGTTCGCGGAAAGAACGAAAACATAAGGTGATTGCTCGCGGAGATGTTTTTCAAAATAAGATTGCCGATAAAATTTTACGTTGGATGGGCTTACTGCCCGCATATCGCCTCTCGCG
>JAIRTU010000133.1 GCA_031254735.1 Bacteroidales bacterium
ACATACAATCGTCCGACAGCAAAGGCATCGTATTGGAAAAAGAGACACTTCAAAAGACAAACGACGCCAACACCTTCAACACCCTGCATACGGCACTGATCGCCTTTGGCGTGATTGCACTGCTTATTGTGGTGTTGTTCGTAATCAGAAAAAGAAGAAAATAGTGGTTAGTTGTTAGTGGTAAGTGGTTAAGCGGCTTAGTCGTTGATGTGTTTGAGGTCGTCGATGTTGTATTGTATTTCTTCGGTTTTTCCCAAATTCAGTTCGGCGTAATCTTCCAATTGCGTGATTTTCTTATTCTTTTTGTTTGTTGCAATAATTTCTTTCACTTTATCTATCGGAACGGCATATTGCATGTGCGAACGGTCGTCTTTGTAAGAATACCACATCAATTTTTTGAAAATATCTATTTTTTGGCAGCTTGCATTTCCTTTTTCTGTCTGTATAACAAAATGTTTATCGGGAAAATCTTTCAATTCGAGCAGATAGGTTTCGTTTTCGTAGTTGAGGCAGCATTTAAGTTTACCGCATTGTCCCGCGAGCTTTTGAGGGTTCAGCGACAGTTGTTGCGTGCGTGCCGTACTTGTAGAAACACTTTGAAAACTGTTTTTCCACGAGGCACAACACAGCTCTCGCCCGCAAGAACCCATGCCGCCCAAACGCGCCGCTTCTTGACGAACGCCAATCTGACGCATCTCTATGCGTATTTTGAATTTCTCCGCCAATAGTTTTATCAACTCCCGAAAGTCAACACGCTCGTCGGCAGAATAATAAAAGACTGCTTTCGAGCCGTCGCCCTGATATTCCACATCATTTACTTTCATTTTCAAATTCAGATCCCAAGCGGCATAACGGGAAGTCATCATGGTATTTTTTTCTTTGGATACTACCGACGCCCATTTTTCTATATCGCTTGCTTTTGCCCGGCGGTAGATTTTTTTGGCGACTTCGGTTATCTTTTTGTTTTTCATCTGAAGTTTCACCGCTTCGCCTGTCAGCGTGATAATGCCTATATCCGCACCTGTTGCAGCTTCTACCACAACAATATCGCCTGCTTCAAAGCGAAATTCGCCGTCGGGGAGTTTGAAAAAATCTTTATGACTGTTTTTAAACTGAACCTCTGCAATGTTAAAACCCGCATTGGCAGGCGACTCTATGCCGTTGAGCCAATCGTAACTCGACATTTTACAACATCGGCATTGGAAACAGCCTTTATTTTCGCCTTCGGCAACGGGTATATGACACAATCCGCGTGTCAAAAACGGATTTGCCTCTATCTTGTCGGCTTCTATGCTGTGATCGCACGACAATTGTATGTCTTCGTCTAACTCTGAATTTTCTGATATGAAATTTGTTTTTTCCATGAACCCTGTTTCAATAACATCTAATAATCCTGCAAAGATAGTCTTTTTCTTCAAAACAGCAGGCGGACTTTCTCCAAAGAAATAAACATATAACGACTTCTCAACAAAGACTATTTATACTGTTCCGCTTTTTGTTTATACTCTTCCGATTTGGCAATTTCTCCCAATTTCTGCAATACTTCGCTGTAATGGAGAAGAATTTCAGAGCTGGTGTCTCCGCCGTTTTTCAATGCTTTTTCAAGCCACAGTTTGGCATTTTTATAATCTTCTTTTTTGAAAAATGCCCACGCATACGTATCTTCAAAGGTGGCGGTGTTGGGCGAAAGCTCTACGGCTTTTTTTGCCAACTGCAAAGCATAATCCAAACGCAATCCTCTTTCGGCAAGCGAATAACTCAAATTGTTCAAGAAAGTGGCATTGTCCGGATATTCCTTTATAAGGTCTTCGTAATATTTGTCCGACTCTTCAAAATTTTTCAGTTGGCTGTGCGATTCTGCCAAAAAGAAATGTATTTGCATCGCAATAAATTCTTCAACAACGTAGTTTTTCCCCTCTTCCAAAATAGAAACCGCCTCTTGATATTCTTCTTTTGCCAACAAAGACATTCCGTTTGCAAGGTAAGGAAGTGCCTGATTGGGAAATAAAGACATTGCCGTTTCGCTTTGCTTCAAGGCTTCGTCAAATTCACCCAAATCGAGCAGTATCGCCAAATACTGCTCCCAAATTTTGTATTTACTTTCGTCAAAAGAGATTACTTTTTCGTAGGCTGTTTTTGCTTCTTTCAAATGATTGTCTCTTGTCATAAAATCGCCATACATACTCCACGCAATGGGATCGTTGGGGTGAGCTTGAAGCATATTGTTGAGCAAACGATTCGATTTTACGCTGTCTTTGGGCGAAGTATAATAGCCCAACAGTATCTTTATTTTTTCGTCCAAAGGCAAAGCAGGAGAAGAAAATGCTTTTTCCAGATACGAAAATGCCTCCTCGTATTTTTTGTTTTCGGTATAATAATTATAAAGGATAACATTTATTTTGGGATTGTTCGGCTCGATAACAGACGCTTTTTTCAGATACGGAATTGCTTTTTCGGGCATCTTGTTGACGATATACATATCGGCTATTTCCAAATAATATTTAGGCTCGGAGGGAAACGCCTGTGCCAATTTCTCTATTTCTTTGGTTGCGTTATCCACTTTGTCCAAATGCAGCCAGATACTTTTTTTTGCGGCTGTAATTTCCTCATTGACGCCTGTTTGCGTTTCAATAAGATTGTATCCGTTTATCGCTTCTTTAAATTTGTTTTGATAAATCAACGATATGGTATAATAATACAGGTATTCCACATTTTGCGGTTGTTTTTCGATGATTTCTTTCCACATTTTTTCCGACAGGGAAAACTGTTCGGTTTTACCGTAAGTTTCTGCCAGCAATACTTTGTACCATATATTGGTGTCGCACAGTCTGATAGCTGTTTTCAACTGTTCAATGGCGTGTGTGTATTTATATTGCTCCAACAACAGTTTGGCATATTCGTAACGAGCCGCATCGTGCGAAGAGTCTTTGGCTATCAAATCCAATAAAAGATTTTCTGCCTGTGCAGCATTTCCATTGAGCCGCTCTTTAACGGCTTCGATAAAAATGGCGGTATTGGCATATTGCACTTTTTTGTCTGCCGCCGATTGCTCTACCGAGCTGCTTTTCTTTTCTTTTTTGTTTTTCTTTTGAGCATGGATATTGCCGCTAAAAACAACAGATAATATAAATAAGAGAATAATTTTTTGCATAACTTTTTATTTTCCCGTATGTCCGAAACCTCCTGCACCGCGTTCGGTTTCTGTAAGATTGTCAACTTTTTCCCACGTAATTGTTTCATGTTTGGCGATGATCATTTGTGCAATTCTGTCGCCGTGATTGACGGTAAAGGCTTGATTGGACAAATTGACCAAAATAACCTTTATTTCGCCTCTGTAATCCGCATCGATCGTCCCCGGCGAATTTAGCACCGTAACGCCGTTTTTTGCTGCCAATCCGCTGCGCGGACGAACTTGTGCTTCGCAGCCTGCGG
Source organism: Bacteroidales bacterium (assembly GCA_031254735.1). The sequence goes on from JAIRTU010000133.1 coordinate 3,433, forward strand.
GCAACTCGATAAATAATCCTGTCGGGATCAAAGACCGTTCCAATGTATTGATTACAATGCTTTCTTGCAGATTTGCCCGAAGATCCATTCCGGCAGATAAAATGGTTTCGTAAGCAGGCAAGGCGTTATCCGATTGATTAACAATTTTTATTGTCATACTTGGGTTTCTTGTTTTTTTTGATTTATTAATGAATGATAACGCAATTGTTTTCGCAATTAGTATTTTCATTGCGGCGAAAAAAAACGGTTCGTTCCAAATTTCGGATTTATTTTTTTGCAAAAAGACAATTCGTATTATTTTTTTTACTACCTTTGCAAATATTCCTTTTGGGATATTTTATACCGCGGAGTAGAGCAGTGGTAGCTCGTCGGGCTCATAACCCGGAGGTCGCAGGTTCGAGTCCTGTCTCCGCAACGAAAGAAGTTCTCGTGTTTTGACAGAGAACTTCTTTTTTGTATTCTGACTATACTGTCGACGGTATGTCTTTGAATTATCATCTCAACAAATTAATTGTATACATTAAATATAAATAAGAACAGCATGTATTTTTTAGAACGAGCATTAGACAACACCAACCATTTTGGCAAACTTATCTTATTGGCATTTACTTTTGTATTCGGGTCGTTTATCGGAATGATTCCATTGATAGTAGCAATGGTTACCGCAGACTCTATGCCTCTTGAATTTCTTGATACTTTGGATTTTTCTCTTTTTGGAATTTCAAAAAACACCTCCTTGCTGTTGAACCTTCTCCCATTTGTAGTTGCGTTATTTGCCTGCATTTTGGTTGTGAAGAAAATGCACGCACGTTCTTTTTCCGAAACGGTGAATGGCACACGCAAAGTACGCTGGAATCGTGCTTTTGTAGGTTTTGGCGTATGGGGTTTGTTTGTGGTGGCAGTTTTTTTCGTTGAGTATACCATCGATCCGAATAATTTTGTTCTACAATTCGACGTCAAGACCTTTTTACCGCTGCTTTTCATTTCTCTGTTGTTTATCCCTTTGCAGACAACGTGTGAAGAATTTATTTTTCGAGGATATTTGACACAAAATGTTGCTGCGTGGACAAAAAACAGATGGTTGGCGATAATTATTCCCGGATTACTTTTCGGATTGATGCATAGTTGTAATCCTGAAATTACGGAATATGGCTTTTGGGCAGCAATGCCTTCGTATATTATTTTCGGATTGATTTTCGGGTTGGTTTCTGTTCTGGACGACGGAATAGAATTGGCTATGGGCATGCACGCCGCAAACAATATACTTGCCTGTCTGCTTGTAACGTTTAAAGGATCGGCTCTTGTTACTCCTGCCATTTTTTATGCAAAGACAATAGATGTAAATATGTCAACCATATCTACCGCCGTTTTCGGAATATTGGCTGTTCTCTTTTTTGCATGGAAATATAAATGGAATTTCCACATTCTAAACCGGAAAGTAAAACCTCTACCTTCCACAGAAGAGGAAACAATGTTCGGACTATAATTTCTTGTGATTACGCTCTGTCGTTTCGTTACGGCGTTATTATTCACTGTTCGTTATCAGTTATTCACAACTTTTTGTCCTGCCTTTCAGGCAGC
>JAIRTU010000166.1 GCA_031254735.1 Bacteroidales bacterium
AGATGGAAGCTATCACGCTTTTGCAGGAAGAAATCGTCTAAACGACTAAAATAATTTCTACTATTGTAGATTGTAACGCAAGAATCAACGCCTTGCGTTAGTCTAAACGACTAAAATAATTTCTACTATTGTAGATCCGAAATAACCGCCGAAATTACCTTTGAGTCTAAACGACTAAAATAATTTCTACTATTGTAGATCTGAACCCTCTTCTTTTGAGTGTGTTTGAGTCTAAACGACTAAAATAATTTCTACTATTGTAGATAGACGTGAATTAAGTTATCTTTGAAAGTCTAAACGACTAAAATAATTTCTACTATTGTAGATCAACTGTCGGAAGAACCTATTTTTGAGTCTAAACGACTAAAATAATTTCTACTATTGTAGATCCATTGTCATCGTATATAGCGGTTGAGTCTAAACGACTAAAATAATTTCTACTATTGTAGATAATTATCTTCTTAACATCTCCATTAGCATGTCTAAACGACTAAAATAATTTCTACTATTGTAGATGGATATGTGATAATGTCTATTGTTTCGGTCTAAACGACTAAATTAATACCGAAAAAAACGGAAAACTACTTGCATATCTCCGAAAAATGTTGTATCTTTGTAAGATCGGCGCATGAGTTTTTGCAATGACGAAACGAAAAAGCGATGTTATTCACTATTGATTATTACTATTTGTCTTTTTCGTTTGCGGGTGGCGATTTTTTTTTCGACAAAAAAAATATTCATCATAAATCGTCAAGCAGTGTAATTACAGATAAGTCCGTTTCCGACGATATAGAGGCGATTTTGAGCGTTTGAGACCCGAAATTTTGCAAGAAAAAAAAGAATCATCGTTGAGAAAAAATGAACTTAAAAAATTTTTTTATAAAAAACAGCTGAACGTAACGATTTTTTTTTTACCTTAGCAAATTCAAATAATTCAAACTTGAAGTAGTATGACAATCATTAGAAGAATAACTTTTTTTATTAGTTTCACGCTGATTTTCAGCGGTATATCTTTCGCCCAAAAAGTTCCGGCGGCGGAAGCGGATAAAGCATTTTCAACGTTTCAATACAAAACTGCTGCCGATTTATACAAAAAAGCATACGGTAAGGTGAAAAAAAACCTTGTGGAAAAGCGAAGAATTATGTTCCGCATGTCGGAATGTTACTCTATGATGGGAGATTTAAAAAGAGCGGAACAACAGTATCTCCGCTTGGAGAAAGTAAATTATCAGAAATATAATCCTCTGATATTTATGCGTCTGGCAGATATTTATCGGATAAAGAAAGATTATCCGACTGCGTTGAAGTATTACGAAAAATACAAAGCGGTTGCACCGGACGACCCCAGAACCGATTCTCGTATCGAATCCTGCAAACTTGCACCGCAATGGATCAACAACCCGACACGGCACGAAGTGGAAAATATGAAGAAACTCAATTCTCCGCAGAGTGACTGGTCGCCTGCGTGGGGAGTGCCAACCAAAGAAAACGAAATTGTTTTCACCTCGTCCAGAGAGGGAAGCACAGGAAAAGCAGAAGACGTCTGGTCGGGACAGTCGTTTTCCGATTTGTATGTCTCAACCAAGCCAAAGAGCAAACTTGTTGATTTCCCGGGAGAATGGACTGCCCCTGTTTTGTTGGACAAAAACGAAATTGTCAATACCGATGCCAACGAGGGAGAAGGGTCTTTAAACCCCAAAGGAACAACTCTGTATTTTACACGCTGCCCCAACGAAAAGAAAACCCTTTCTTACTGTAAAATATATCAGGTAACCAAAAAAGGAAAATCATGGGGAACACCCGAAGAAATTGTAATCGGTCCCGACAGCTTCGATTATGTGCATCCCACCGTTTCTTCCGACGAATTGACCCTGTATTTCTCTTCCGATATGCCGGGATCGAACGGAGGATATGATATTTGGGCTATTTCCAGAGATAAAAAATCAAGACCTTTTGGTTCGCCTGTCAATTTGGGAACGAATATAAACAGTTACGATCACGAGATGTTTCCTTCGTTGGAAAATGACACCACTCTGTATTTTTCGTCCAAAGGACATGTCGGATTGGGCGGGTATGATATTTTCAAGTCTAAAAAAGAAAACGGAGAGTGGACGCCTGCCGAAAACATGAAATATCCTGTCAATTCCGAAGCGGACGATTATGGTATTCTGTTCGATCACAGTCCGGTGCTTGATCCGGCTTCCGGCTTTCAATTTATAGAAAAAGGATATTTTACGTCCAACCGTGCGGGCGGAAGAGGGATGGACGATATTTGGACATTCAAACTTCGTCCTTTGGTGTTTACCCTGTCGGGATTTGTGCGAGACAGCGTAACACGTCAGTTTATCGACGGTGCTGCCGTAACCGTCACGGCTACCGACGGAAGTTCGTACAAAACAACCACAGACATTCGCGGGTATTACAATTTTGACAAAACCAAAATACTGGGCGAACTTACGTATGATATTACCGTTAAAAAAGACGGATACTACGAAAACGACAATGCAAAAGGACGCGAAACCACAGTGGGTTTAACCGAAAACAAAGACCTCAAACGCGATTTTGTCATCAATCCGCTACCCAAAGACCCTGTGGTATTACCGGATATTTTGTTTAAGTTGGGGGAATGGGATTTATTGCCCGCCTCCAAAGATTCGTTGCAGGTGTTGTTGAAGATTATGGAAGAAAATCCGACCTTTGTAATAGAGTTGCGGGCACACACAGATAATCGTCCGATTCCTATGACAAACGATACATTGTCTCAACGTCGGGCGCAGTCTTCGGTGAATTATCTGATTGAAGAAGGCATCGACCCCGAACGCTTGGTTGCCAAAGGATATGGCGAACGTTCGCCTCGTATATTAGACAAAGACAGAACTTCAAGAGGATATACCTTTAAAAAGGGAACTCGGTTGACGGCAGAATATATCAACTCTTTACGTTCAAGGAATGAACAGGAAGCCGCTCACGATCTGAACCGTCGTACGGAATTTCTTATTCTGCGTGATGATTATGTTCCAAAAGACAAAGTAGAAGATGTTGACAGAAAAGCAACCATCAGCATTGTTATGGAAGATTTTATTCCTGTGCAGATAGAAGAAAATGCGGTGTACGGAACATGTTATGTAAACAGCAAAACGCTTCGTTTCACCATAGAACAGGGCGTGGAGAAATTTACTGTCTCGTATGAACAAGCCATGCGTTTCTTAAAAGATGCGACTATTACGGTGGGCGATTTTGAATTGGGCGTCGAGGCTATTGTTGCCGAAGACGGAACCATTATCGATAAATCGGTTTTATACCTCAACTCTGTACAGATAGGCGATGATGTGCTTGAAAATGTGGAAGTAAAAGTTATCAAAGATCAAAAAGTACCCATTGTCATCGGAAGCAAAACCTTTGAAGAAGAATTTGGAAAATATACTGTTAATCAAAACGAGGGCAAATTGATTTTTAACAAGTAAGAACATTTTACATTAATTTTTAGAAGATCGGAAGAGGAAGATGTTACAGTCTTCCTCTTTCTCAATAGTAAGATCGAGATGAGCCTGTTTTTTCAAGGAAAAACCCATTACAAAGCACAGTCGTTGCAAAGCATTGCGTGGCGGAAGTTTCGCAAAAACACACAGGGAATGATTTTGATTTGTTTTTTAGGGTTTGTAAGCATTATTTCTCTGTTGGGCTATTTGATTACGCCCGATCATACGCCGTATGCCAACGAACAAATATTGCAAATCCGTCTGCAAAAACCCATGTCGAAGATTACTTTTTTGCAGGTGCGGAAAAATTATCCGATAGAAAAAAGGAATTTCTTCCTCAAAATGCTTTTTGGTCAGCCTGCTTTTTATACCTCTGTTCCCGTAACATCGTATTCTTTCTCTGCCGATTCTATTTTTGTTGAACTTTTTAACGAATCTCCCCCTTACAACCGCATGCAATACAGCCTTGCAGATGTTGTATTTCCGACAGAAGAAAATATTTCGACAGAGATGATCGGAGAAAACATCGTATTTACAGATATTTATCACAAACAACACAGTCTGCCGGTTGATCAATTGCAGGCAATGGCAAAAGAAAATATCATTACCAAAACCTGTTATCTGGGAACCGACCGTTATGGAAGAGACGTCTTGAGTCAGCTGATCATTGGGGCGAGAGTAAGTCTTTCGGTGGGGTTTGTCTCTGTCTTTATCGCTCTGATTATCGGTGTTTTTCTGGGATCGATAGCGGGTTATTTTCGAGGAGTGACAGACGATATTATTATGTGGTTTATCAATGTGGTGTGGTCTATTCCTACGTTATTGCTGGTAATTGCCATCAGTTTTGCCTTGGGAACAGGATTTTGGCAGATATTTATCGCTATCGGTCTTACGATGTGGGTGGATATTGCCCGCGTAGTGCGGGGACAGGTTATCTCTTTGAGAGAAAAAGAATTTGTGGAGGCTTCCAAAGCATTGGGATTCAAAAGTTTTACTATCATCTTCAAACATATTATTCCCAACATCACAGGGACTATCATTGTGATTGTTGCCGCCAATTTCGCCTCGGCTATTCTCACCGAAGCGAGCCTTAGCTTTTTGGGAATAGGCGTGCAAGCACCCATGCCCTCGTGGGGAACAATGATAAAAGAAAACTACGGATACATTATTTTGGATTATGCTTATCTTGCTGTTGTTCCGGGAGTTGCCATTATGCTTTTGGTCTTGTGTTTTATGCTGATGGGCAATGTGTTGCGAGATGTTATGGACGTGAAAGACAAAGGAAGTCAATAATAAAACAAAGAAACCGGTTTTGTTGAAGCGAAAATCAACCGGAAACAAAAAACAGGCTCGATAATGAATAAAAAAGATAATATATTTGATCTTCATCATGTTGATTTTTCAAGCGGAGAAGAGATTGTTGAGGTTTTAACACAGAAAAAGAACGTTCGGATAGAGCGGATTATCTCTTCCGGCGAAGTGAGTGCGGAAGATTTTTGGTACGACCAACCCGAAGATGAATTTGTTGTGGTTTTGCAGGGAGAAGCAAAGATTTTGTTTGAAGACGGAGAGGAACAATTGCTCAACCCGGGCGATTATCTTATTATCCCTTCCCGGAAGAAACACCGCGTTTCGTATACTTCTTCCAATCCCAAATGTATTTGGTTAGCCGTATTTTACAACGAAAACATATAAGCAGATTTTCACGAAAGACACTCCTTAAACCTTCTTTGAATATGATTTCTCAAATCAGAGAAGGTATCCATATATTTTGTTTTTGTTTATTACAGTATACAAAGATACGATATTTTTGCTTATTGCAATAAGCATTTTTGAGTATGTAACACAAATCCGAAGAACGTAAACCCGGAACTCCCCGTTCGGCTTAGCCTCCGGCTGCCTTTCTCATTGTC
>JAIRTU010000169.1 GCA_031254735.1 Bacteroidales bacterium
TTTCCGGGTGGAGAAGAAGCTCGTTTGAAGTTTTTGCGTGACAACGTAGTCTATCCGAAGATTGCTCGCGAAACAGGAGTAGAAGGTACTGTCATGGTAAGTTTTGTAGTAGAACCCGACGGACGGATAACCAATGTGGAAATAGGTCGCGGAAGAGCGCCAAGTTTAGACGAAGAAGCTATCCGTGTGGCAAAGTTGATGCCGAAATGGAAAGCAGGAAAACAACGCGGTAAAGCTGTTCGTGTAAGATGTAATATGCCTATTCGCTTTACCTTGAATTAATCAATCAAGAAAAATGATAAAAGGCTGTTTTGTTAAATGAAATAGCCTTTTTTTATATATATTCATTTCCTAATTCAATTGAAAATAACAAATGAAAAAAAGTCAAGAAATTATAAACCAACATATCGATTCTTTACATTGGTCGCAAGAGCCTCGTCATCTGTATGAGCCGGTCGGGTATATCCTCTCGCAAGGCGGAAAAAGGATACGTCCGCAATTGTGTTTGCTTTCGGCAGAGCTTTTCGGCGGCGACCCGCAACAGGCAATCTATCCCGCTATTGCTTTTGAAATGCTGCACAATTTTACCCTGATACACGATGACATTATGGATAAAGCCGATTTAAGGCGGGGAAAAGAAACCGTTTACAAGAAATGGAACACCAATATCGCCATTTTGTCGGGAGATACTTTGTTTGCCAAATCGTATCAATATTTGCTGAAATATCAGGGCAATCATCTGCGAGAATTGGTTTCGCTGCTGACGGAAACCTCTGTCGAAATTTGCGAAGGGCAGCAATGGGATTTAGACTTTGAACAGCAAAATGATATTACCATCGCTCAATATCTTGATATGACACGTTTGAAAACAGCTGTTATGCTGGCTGCCTGTTTGAAAGCAGGCGCTATTGTTGCCGAAGCGTCGGAACAGGACAGGCAATTTATTTATGATTTTGGGATAAAAACAGGTCTGGCTTTCCAAATACAGGACGACCTGTTAGATGTGTACGCCGATGTGAATAAGTTTGGAAAAAATGTCGGAGGAGATATTGCCGAAAACAAAAAAACATATATGTCGCTCAAAGCGATAGAGCTGGCACAAGGCGAATATCTGCAACAGTTGCAACATTATTTTTCTTCCACCATTTTTGACAGACAGGAAAAATTTACTGCCGTAAAAGCTGTTTACGATAAATATCAGATTAAAAATCACGCAGAAAATCTTATCAATAAATATTATAATGACGCTTTTACCTCGTTGGAGGCTATCAATCGTCCGAAAGAAGCAAAGCAACCGCTTGTTGATTTTGTAAATCAAATGATGAAAAGAGATCATTAAAAACGATCATTCACCGAACAGCCAAAGGCAAACCCGAAACGCAATGACAAAAACATACGACAACAGAAAATGGTGGGTACTGGCAATTTTCAGCCTGACAGGGATAATCTATATTTTCCGTCTGTTTTCTTTGCAGGTGTTGGAAGAAAAATGGAGTGCGTATGCCACCGCAAATGCCCATCGATACAAAATTGTTACTCCGCCGCGAGGATTGATATTCGACAGGAACGGAGAAAAATTGGTAGACAACGAGATTTCTTACGACCTGATGACAGTTCCTCGCAATATCCGCAATTTGGATACCGCAGAATTGTGCAAGATATTAGACATCGATATAGAAGAGTTTAAAAGTCGTTTGGATAAAGCCAGAAAATATTCTACGTATGCACCCTCTTTGTTTGCTCGGAGACTGTCGCCCCAAATGTATGCTTTTTTGACGGAACGTTTATACAAATTTCAAGGATTTTATATCTATCCCCGCACCATACGAAAATATTATACCAAAGCGGCAGCACATTCTTTGGGATATATTACGGAAGTCAATCACAACGACATGCAATCGGACAGCTATTACGCCATCGGCGATTATATCGGTCGCAGCGGAATAGAAAAATCGTACGAAAAAGAATTGCGGGGCATGAAAGGACAACGGATAGTGTTGGTGGACAATCTGGGAAGAGAAAAAGGAGCATACCGCAACGGCATATACGATACGGCAGCTGTTCCGGGAACAAATCTTTGGGCTTCCATCGACAAGCGATTGCAGGAATACGGTGAGCAGCTCATGCAGGGAAAACGCGGAAGCATTGTCGCCATAGAACCGAAAACAGGAGAGATATTGTGTTTGGTTACAAGCCCTTCTTACGACCCGTCACTGCTGGTGGGAAGCGAACGAAGCAAAAACTATATGCTTCTGCATCACGATTCGGTGAACCAGCCGTTGCTGAACCGGGCTTTAATAGCACAGTATCCGCCCGGCTCGACGTTCAAGTTGGCGAATGCACTTGTTTTTCAACAGGCAGAGGTGATCAACGAACACACACGTTATGGGTGTGCAATGGGTTTTGCTTACGGAAACCGCAAATTGGGCTGTCACGGACATCCTTCTCCGTTGGACGTGGCAGGCTCGGTGCAACATTCCTGCAATGCGTGGTATTGTCGCGGATTGATTGCCATGCTCGAAAACCGAAAACAGTACAAATCTACACGCGAAGCATACGAAGATTGGTATACACGCATCAGAAAGTTGAACTTCGGACAGAAATTCAACAGCGATCTTCCATACGAAATTAGCGGAATTATTCCCACCGCCGATTATTATGACAAGGTTTACGGAAAAAATCGATGGAAAGCAACGTCTATCATTTCTATTTCCATCGGTCAGGGCGAAATATGTGCTACGCCCACTCAATTGGCAAATTTGGTGGCGATTATTGCCAATCGGGGATATTATTATCCGCCTCATCTTATTCGAGCCATAGCAGATAAAGATTCTTTAAACCAACGATTTACCACACGTCAATATGTTGGTATCGACACAAAATATTTTTTTCCTGTGATAGAGGGCATGGAGCGTGCGGCATCGGCAGGAACAGCCCGCCGAGCGTCTGTTCCGGGCATTCGTGTGGCGGCAAAGACAGGAACGGCAGAAAATCCTCCACGCAGAGATCACTCTTTGTTGGTTTGTTTTGCTCCTGTGGACGACCCTAAAATCGCTATTTCCATCATTGTGGAAAATGGAGGTTTCGGTGCAACATGGGCAGCGCCTATCGCCGGTCTGATGATGGAATATTATCTCACCGATACCGTTGTCAGAAAAGAATTGGAACGTCAAATAACGGAAGGAAAAATCACTTATTGGTAAAATTATGAGAAACAAACCCGATTGGATATTGATACTGACGTTTTTGTTGCTTACCGCTATCGGTTGGGTGAGTATTTTTTTTACACAATACCTGCCGGGCAACTTCACCATGGATTCCGGCTATGGCATGCAACTTATCTGGATAGCCTCGCTTTGGATAATAGGATTGCTTGTCTACATCATCAACCATCGGTTTTATTATAATTATTCGGCGTATATCTATATTCTGTTCAACATATTGGTAGTGTTGGTTTTGTTTGTGGGCGTGGAACGTTCGGGAGCAAAATCGTGGTTGGGCATAGGCGGATTTGGTATACAACCCGCCGAATTTGCCAAATACGGAACGTGCCTGTGTATTGCGCGTTATCTTTCTTCATCAGACTGCGACCTTACCAAATGGAAAAATGTCATGGAGGCAGGAATTATTATTCTTATCCCTGTGGCGTTGATTTTATTGCAAAACGACACCGGAACGGCATTGCCTTTTTTCTTTTTGGTGTTCACCCTTTTCAGAGAAGGACTAACGCCCTGGGTGTTGATTATCGGGTTTTTGTCTATTTTGCTGTTTGCCCTGTTGATATATTTTTCGCATTGGACGGTGCTTATAGCCGCCTCTGCGGTGTTTGTAGGATTGCGTATTTATTTTTATAAAAAAGGAATAAAAAAATACATCAAACAACTGTTGATTGCGTATGTTTCGGTGGTGTTATTTATTTTTTCGGCAGATACCTTTTATCACAAAGTTTTAAAAGAACATCAACGTCAACGGATAGAGTTGCTGTTTGGCAGAATTGACGATCCGCGAGGCATTGGTTATAATGTCAATCAAGCCAAGATAGCCATAGGGTCGGGCGGTTTGTCGGGGAAAGGGTTTGGCGAGGGAACGCAAACCAAGTTGAACTTTGTTCCGGAACAGTCTACCGATTTTATTTTTTGCACCATAGGCGAAGAACACGGTTTTGTCGGTACGGCATTGGTTATTTTCATGTATGCTTTGCTGATTGGACGAATTGTGTATTTGTCGGAAAAGAGCAGCGATACCTTTGTGCGAACATACGGATATGGCATTGCTTCCATATTTTTTGCTCACGCAACCATTAATATCGGAATGACAATCGGGTTGATGCCTGTGATAGGCATTCCTTTGCCATTTATCAGCTACGGAGGTTCTTCGCTATGGGCGTTTACGCTGATGTTGTTTACCTTTATCAACCTGCAAGCAAAAACACCCCGGTAGAGGCGGTTTTGTTTTGTCTTTTTATCCGTTCTGTTTAGAATGAACATCGGGTTCACCGTTTTTATACAATAAATAAAACCCGGCGTTCCGAGAGAGTTCAATATTTCATTGACAGCCGCAAAGCGGCGAAGTAATTCAATTATCCAACTTCCGAATAATCATACCGGCAAAAGTACTATCTTCGTCTGTTTTCTCGTTATAGGGGTATGATTAAAAATCCGTTTTTCAATTTTGAGCCGACAGGACTTCCTTTGCAGGCAGGCAATATCCTTATTTCCGTGCCTCTTTCGGGTGATTTTTACTTCGACAGGACAGTGGTTTTGTTGGTGGAACACAACGAAAACGGAAGTTTCGGCTTTGTCCTCAACAAGAGTTTGCCCCTGATGCTGAAAGACCTTTTCCCAAAAGAAACACAGGAACTCGGACATATTTCGCTGTACAATGGCGGACCTGTTGATGCGGAGAATTTGTTTGCGTTGCATACTTACGGCAATTTGATAAAAGGAAGCACGCCGATTGCTAACGGTTTGTATCTGGGCGGTTTGGCTTCGCAATTGTTGACTTTTATAAAGAGTGATTTTTTGGACGAGCATTTTATTCGTTTTTATTTGGGATATTCCGGTTGGTCGCAGGGACAATTGGAAGCGGAACTGAGTCAAGACTTGTGGCTTGTGGGTACTTTTCAAGAAAAATTGCTTTTCCATGACGGCGACGAAAATTGCTGGAATATGGCAGTTGATTCTTTGGGCGAAAACTATTCTTCGTGGTTCAATATTGCACAAGCTCCCTACTTAAACTGACAAATTCTTCTTTTTTCCGATGTTTTTCGGAGCTTTTTTGCGAGAAAAAGCGGCTTTTTCCGCAGAAAATGACGTCCTGATGAAAAATTATTTTTCTGACAATGAGTAAGTTATAAAATATTTTAAAAAAAAATTCAGGAAAATCATTTTTCTTGAAAAAAAATGTTTATATTTGCTTCGACATTCCAAGCCTTGGAAGAGCAAAAGATTTTTTTCATTTCATAACTAATTTTTCTATGACAAATTCCGATACAAAACAAATAAAAATACAGACAGCAGAAAAAAAATACCACGTGGAGGTAGGGCATTTCCAACTCAACCACGAGGGGGAGAAGATCTGCGGAGACGTCTTTTTGTCGAAGCGGATACCGGAAGAAAATCGAGTGCTGTGCGTACTTTCCGACGGCATGGGTCATGGAGTAAGAGCAAATGTGCTGGCTACACTCACCGCGACCATGTCGCTCAATTTTTCGTTGGAACATAAAGATGCCAATGCTTTGGCTAATCTTATCATGAAAGCCTTACCGATTTGCAGCGAAAGAGGGCTTAGTTATGCCACTTATACCATTGTTGATATTGCAATGGGAAACGAAACCGTCTCTGTTTTGGAATACGACAATCCACAGACTTTTATTTTGCGGGGGAATCGTATCTACGAACCGGAATGGACACATATAGAAACAACAGAAGAAGACACGGTCGATGAACGAATAGGAGAATTGCAAAAGTGTCATTTTGTTCCTCAAAAAGAAGACCGCCTTGTATTTTGTTCCGACGGAATTACACAGTCGGGAATGGGAAAAGGAATTGTAATGGGCTGGGGACGAAACAATTTGATACGTTTTGTCAGAGAAACGGTGGAAGCAACTCCCACCATATCGGCTTCCGATTTGGCGGAACGAATTGTTAAACATGCTTCGGCAAACGATTTGCACGCTCCCAAAGATGATCTCACCTGCGGAGTGATTTATTTCAGAGAACCACGAAAAACACTTCTTTGTACGGGTCCGCCTTTCAACATGGAAAAAGACAATGAATTTGCCATGATTTTACGGCGTTTTGAAGGAAAAAAAATCATCAGCGGCGCAACCACCACCGAGATCATTGCCAGAGAATTGGGAAGAGAAGTGATAGATGAAACAATTGTTGACCCGACCTTGCCGCCAAGTTCCAAAATGGAAGGCGTCGATTTGGTTACCGAAGGCGTATTGACATTGAGCAAAGTAATTCATATCTTGAATTATATCAATATTAATTCCAATACGCAATTCGGAAAAGGTCCCGCCGACCAGATTTGCCGATTGCTTTTGGACAGTGATGAAATTGATGTGCTGGTGGGAACAAAAATCAACGAAAATCATCACGACCCTACTCTACCGGTAGAAATAGAGATACGCAAACATCTCATTCGCCGATTGACCGAAGTATTGTCCGAAAAATTTATGAAAGTAGTAAATATTAAATATATGTAAAATAAACAAATAACAAAGTACTAACTTAAAACCAAGATTATGGTATCAAACAATGAAGAATTTATCAGTCAATTGGCTGATAAACACGGAAGGAGTCGGAAAAGTCTGTTGCCGATACTACAAGATGTAGTTGACCAATTTTACTTTCTCAACGAGGATTGCATGGTGAACATCGCAAAAGAATTGGATATTTCCACTGCCGACGTCTACGGAACAGCATCATTTTATTCTTTTTTCAACACAAATGAGCAAGGCAAACACGTTATTCGTGTGTGTCAAACCATTATTTGCGACATGAAACGCAAAGAGGATATTATTGATGCAATTACCGAACTTCTCGGCATCAAACCGGGAGAGACAACGCACGACGGGAAATTTTCCTTATTTTACACCAACTGTCTGGGTGCTTGTCACAAAGGACCCGCCATGCTCATCAACGATGAGCCTTACATCGAGCTAACACCGGAAAAAGTGAAAGACATTCTTGTTAGTTATATGAAAAAGTAATTCAATAATCATCTAAAAAGCAAAATTATGGCGACACAATTAAAAAGAACGGAATTGATTTTCCGAGAAGACTTGGATTATAGCGCTCTGATGCGTAACATCATGAAAATGGGAAGAGATAAATTCATTACCGAACTTATCGATTCCGGACTAAAAGGACGCGGTGGTGCGGGTTTTCCCACCGGTTTGAAGTGGAAAATTGTAAAGGAAGACCCTGCTACCGAAAAATACATCATCTGCAATGCCGATGAGGGTGAACCGGGAACGTTTAAAGATAAGGAGATTCTGGAAAAAGCATCCGAAAAGGTTATTTGGGGAATGGCGCTGGCGGCTTACATCACCGGAGCCAAAGAGGGATATATCTATATTCGTGCAGAATATAAATATATGTCTACCAAACTGAAAATTGCTATCGACAGAATGGAAACCAATATCCGAACCTTGGGCATCAACTTCAAGTTGGGATTGATTTTCGGAGCCGGAGCTTACGTTTGCGGCGAAGAAACCGCCCTTTTGCAGTCTATGGAAGGCAGAAGAGGCGAACCGACCAACAAACCGCCTTATCCCGTAAACTTCGGTTATCTGGGCAAACCCACAGTGATAAACAATGTGGAAACTTTTGTCAATGCGATGATTATTGCCGATATTGGCGCTCAGGAATACAAGAAGTTGGGAACAAAAGCATCGCAGGGAAGCAAACTGTTTTCTGTTTCGGGCGACTGTTGCAAAGAGGGCGTTTTTGAATTGGAAATGGGCATGACGGTTCAGCAGTTTGTGGACGAATTTGGCGACGGAGATACCAAAGCCGTTCAGGTGGGCGGTGCTTCGGGTTTTTGCGTTCCGCGTAAAGAGTTCAAAAATACAATTATCGGCTTCGAGGGTGTTCCCACAGGCGGTTCGATGAAAGTATTTAACTCCTCTCGTTCGATGTATAATATCTTGGAAAACTATCTGATTTTCTTTGAAGAAGAATCTTGCGGGCAATGCACACCCTGTCGGGTGGGAACGCAGCAATTGCTTCAGGGGATACGAGCCGTGAAACGGAAAGAAAAACCCAAATCGCATCTTGATGAATTGCTCAGACTTGCCTACACCATGAAATACGCTTCCAAATGTGGTTTGGGGCGTTCGGTGGGGAATGCGTTTCGGTCGATTATTGAAAATTTTAGAGAAGAAATAGTTTATTAACAGGAGGAAATAATCATGAATAAAATAATAAATATAAGCATCAATGATGCACCGCTTCAGGTTGCGGAAGGCACAAGTATTTTACACGCAGCCAAAATGATGAATGTACATATACCCACGCTCTGCCATCACGAAGACCTTCATGTGGCGGGCAATTGCCGTATTTGTGTGGTAGAAGTGGAAAACGACCCCAATCTGGTAGCCGCCTGCGCTACTCCCGTAAGAGAAGGAATGAAGATATTAACCAATACAAGCAAAATACGAACGGCACGTAAACATATCCTTGAATTGCTTTTGACAGAACACAATATCAATTGTATCAAATGCAGCCACAGCAACAGTTGCGAGTTGCAGCAATTGGCATTGGAGTATAGAAGCGATGAAGATATTTTTATCAATCTGCGTAAACATCTGCGTCCCGATACTTCTTCGTATGCCATTCAGAAAGACGACAGCAAATGTATCCGCTGTACCCGTTGTGTGCGTACGTGTGCCGAGTTGCAGGGAGTAAATGCTCTCACGATGTCAAACAAAGGCAATCTCGCCAAGATGAGTACTTTCAGAGAGAAGCCGATGGCAGAAGTGGTTTGTACCAATTGCGGGCAATGTATCAACCGCTGCCCTACCGGTGCGTTGACGGAAAGAACGTACATCGAAGACGTTTGGAACGCTATCTACAATCCGAAAAAACATGTGGTTGTGCAGACCGCACCTGCGGTTCGTATTACATTGGGCGAACGCTTCGGGCTGAAAGCCGGACATCGAGTAACAGGAAAAATGGTGGCTTCTTTGCGTGCCATGGGGTTCGATTCGGTGTTGGATACCGATTTCACTGCCGACCTTACCATTATGGAAGAAGGAACAGAGCTTTTGTCTCGCCTGAAAAAAGTATTGGTAGACGGAAATACATCTACGGCTTTGCCGATGTTTACTTCCTGTTCACCGGGGTGGATCAAGTTTGTTGAACATATTTTCCCGGAAATGATACCCAACCTTTCTACCTGCAAATCGCCGCAACAGATGTTTGGGGCGTTGGCAAAGACTTATTATGCCGAAAAACGCGGTATCGATCCCAAAGATATTGTTTCGGTTTCGATCATGCCGTGTACGGCTAAGAAGTACGAAGCCAATCGTTCCGAAATGCGAGACAGCGGCTATCAAGATGTAGATTATGTGCTGACCACTCGCGAGCTGGCTTCCATGATACAGCAGTCGGGTATCAATGTCTTGACGTTGAAAAACGAATCTTACGACAGCATCATGGGCGAATCCAGCGGCGCAGGCGTTATCTTCGGGACAACAGGCGGCGTAATGGAAGCCGCTATCCGTACCGCTTACGAGTTGGTAACAGGTCGCGAAATTCCTTTTGAAGGATTGCGGGTAACTCCTGTTCGCGGCTTTGAGGGCATCAAAGAAGCCTCTCTGCTGATAGATAAGGTAAAATCGGAATACGAATTTTTGGAAGGGGTAGAATTGAAAGTTGCCATCGCTCACGGCTTGGCAAATGCCCGCAAGTTGGTAGAAGCCATCAAAGACGGTTCGGTATTTTATCACTTTGTAGAAGTAATGGCATGTCCGGGCGGCTGCCTCGGCGGTGGCGGACAGCCCATTCCCACCAATATCGATATTCGAGGGAAACGTATGGATGCCATTTATAAGGAAGATGAAAAAATGACTTATCGCAAGTCGCACCAAAATCCTGAAGTGGCTGCTTTGTATGAAGAATTTTTGGGACGCCCCAATGGGGAACTGTCGCATAAACTTTTGCATACTTACTACACCGAACGAAACAGGTATTAGGATTAATTATGTATGATTGGCGTGGCGATATTTTAAAGCCACGCCTTTTTACCACCATTTAAACCGTTATCCGAATGAAAAACCGTGCATTATTATTCACCGTTCACCATTTGTTATTTACTGAAAACACTCCCCTGCCCTATCTCAAAGAGGGAAATTACGCCCTTTGGCGTTATCGACACACCATGAATAATTATCTATCGACAAATAACAATTAATCATTCATTTCTAATTACAGTTTATACAAAAAACATTTAACAAATATACAACATTATGTTAGACAACGTTATACAATTCGACAGAAGTAAGTGCAAAGCCTGCTATACCTGCATCCGTACCTGCCCGGTAAAAGCTATTCATGTTCGCAAGAACAGTGTATTTCCGCATATCGAAGAAAGCAGATGCGTGATGTGCGGAACATGTATCGGCTCGTGTGCCTATCATGCAATTTCGTATTTAGATTCAAAAAAAGAAGTAAAACAACTTTTAAATTCTCAAGAGAAAGTCGCGGCTATCTGCGCCCCCTCTATCGCAGGAGAATTTGACGATATTACCGATTATCGCAAGTTTGTCAAGATGATTCGTCTGCTTGGTTTTTCGTATGTGAACGAAATGGCTTTTGGCGTGGATATTATCGCCGAGCGCTATCGTAAATTGACTCACGACGAATTTAAAGGGAAATATTATATGACCAGTACGTGTCCTGCCGTTGTTTCGCTGATAGAAAAATTTTATCCCGAACTCATCGGCAACCTGACGCCATACGTCTCTCCGGCAGCCGCCTGCGCCCTCGTGATGCGAAAATTGCACGGAAACAATTTGAAAATTGTACATATCACCCCCTGCGTTGCCGCAAAAAAAGAAGTCGACCGATATTTTGGCTTGACAAAAATAGACGGAGTGCTGACCTTTAAAGAACTGCGAGAACTGTTTGAGGAATTTAAAATCACCGAAACATTCAGCGAATATTCCGACTTTGACGAACCTTTGGGCTACAAAGGCAGTATGTATCCCGTCTCGCAAGGCTTTTTGGAAGCGGCAGGGCTGGATGTGCGACTGCTGAACGAAAACACTATCACCGCCGACGGCAAAAGCTCGGTTGCCGCCGTTCAACAGTTTTTGGCACTCAACAAAACCATTAAACATAATTTCAACCTTTTCTATTGCGAAGGATGTATCATGGGACCGGGAACATCGGACGGAGGAAAAAAATATCTGCGTTATGCCCTGGTGAAAGATTATATCAGCAGACGATTGGCAAATTTCGATGTGGAAAAATGGAAACGAGACATGCAACAGCATTCCAACTACAGGGAGTTGAACGCTAAATTTATCGACAAAAAATACGAACTCCCCACCCCCGGCGAATACGAAGTGAAAATTGCCCTGAACCATATCACCGAACGAAACAACAACAAAGAAGTTGACTGCGGAGCTTGCGGATTCGACACCTGCAAAGGCTTGGCAAGAGCAATCGCCCAAAATATCGCTATCCCCGAAATGTGCGTTACCTATTCGCAAATAGGAAACAAAGAATCGACACACTCCAACAAAAAAGCCATGGAAGAATTGGAAATTGCAAAAAATGAATTGAAATCGACAAAGGCAACACTTGACGAAACCAAAGAAATGCTCTTTGCCCGCAGCGAAGCCATGTCTATCTTTATTCGCGGACTTAGTTCGGGCATAGTGCTTTGCGATGAAAGTCAGAAAATCATAGAATCCAATCTGGGCTTTATCGAACTATTGGGAGAAGAGGTGAAAGAAATACACGACGTCATACCGTATCTTATCGGCGCCGACCTGAAAACCCTGCTCCCGCAATCTCTTACTCTTCAAATACAATTTATTTTCAATCACGACGAAACACGCATCAACAAAGACGTTGAAATAGACGGCAAGTTGATAAACGTTTCCATGTTTCAACTTATCCCTAAAAAGATGGTCGGTATGGTGTTCCGCAATCTGCACTCCAAAGAAGAACGTCCCGAAGAGATTATCAACAGAGTAACCGAAGTGATAGAAGAAAATCTTCGACAGGTTCAACAAATCGGATTTCTGCTCGGAGAAGGTACGTCCAAAACAGAAAAGATGCTCAACTCCATAATCAAATCGTATAAATAATGGCAGCAGTTACGTTTTTTGCGTAATCTGCAATTTGCGGTTATTTATCGAAATGCATCAGGGAAAAACAGGAAGAGAGTCTCCATTTTTTTGAAGACTCTCGTTTCCACAATAAATAATCTCAGTATTTTTATTTAGGCGGCATAATCTCAAAATCGCATCTTCTGTTTTGAGAACGATTTTCTTCGCTTGTGTTCGGTAACAACGGATTGTTGTACGATTGTGTGGTTATCACAACGCGCGACTCTGAAATGCCTTTCGATATCATATAATCACGCACCGCTTTTGCACGGAACAATCCCAAATTTCCGTTCAGCACTGCCGAACCCAAGTCGCACGTATTGCCTGACACCTGAATACGAAGTTCCGGATATTTCTTCATCATTTCTATCTTCTCGTCCAATGCACGTTGCTGACTGGAACGAAGAGCGGAACTGTTCAACGTAAAATATATATGTTTTTCTGCCACTGTTTCATATTCTTCTTTTGTCATTCCGTAGGGATATTCGGGTGCTTTCGGTGCAGTTTCCAATCGGTTCAAACGCTCGTCCACCATTTCTTTCCATGTCAAAATTTCATTCAACCCTTTTTGCAAATCTTTCATCGCTTTGAGCATTGCATCATTGAAATCCATTTGGGCGGTACGCAACAAGCTGTCTTCTTCACGACGAAGATATTCCCGGTTTTCATCTGCCTCTTCTGTCCGCACTTCCAATTTTCCCAATTTGATACGAATGCCTGCTTTTCCGCCATAAGATATGGTACTTACACGTTCCACCTGCATTGAATTTACCAAACCGCTGTACGTTATTCCGTTGCCTATCTTCCCGTTGGCGTTGGGTTGATACTGTTGGGGCGTTCCAAACAGATTTTGTGTTTCTTTACGAATATCCGTAAATCCGTAATCCAGATAAGCACCAAGGTTAAGGTCTATTCTGCTGCTCAATCCCAACAAAAATCCGCCCTCTATGCTTCCTGCCACATTGAATTTCACATTCATCTTGCCTTCCCAGCCCAAAGCCTTATTGGGATTGTCTATCGAACCAAAACCATGTTCCGACACGGAAGGGGCGTCCGGCGATCCCAAATCCAATACCGTTCCGGGTACTTCTCCCGACAAGCCCGGATAATACCCCGACACATTCAAACGATAATCGGTTTCGTGTTTGCCGTCTTCTACGCTGTATGTAGATTGAATGGGAATTTGAAGTTTCATCCCTACTCCCAAATAGATTCCATGTCGCTGATATTTGCCAAACTTATATTGAAACATCAGCATTAAGGGTATTTCTATGTTGGTGATCTTCTGTATCTCTTTCCATTTTTCAAAACGTACGCGCAGATAATAATATTCTCCCTTATCATCATCGTATTGTATGTTATCCAACAAGAAAAATTTATCTTTGCTCAAGAGTTGATCGTAACCGCCTGCGGTACGATATTGCGATATGCCGAACCCTGTGGCTATTCCCACCTTTTTGGTGAAAAAGTAACTGTACCCCAACTGTCCCTGACCGCCTGTTTTCTGTTGCGAATACCCATTTGTTACCGAATTATTTTCCTTTAACGCATATCGAAGCCCCGATGGTCCTACCCCACCGGATAACGTGATAAACGACCCTCGTTCTTGTCCGCACAAGGTGTACGACACAAATAAAACCGTAATTGCTAATATTACCTTTTTCATCGATCTTTTGTTTTTGTTTTTTATTTCTGTTAATTTAAAATAAGTACCCCACTCTGCTTTGAGAATGAGGTACTTCCGCTTATATTACTCTACAATTAATCGTTTAATCACGACTTCTTCGTTTGAACGAACTATCTTCACCGAATAAACACCGCGTGCATATACCGCTTGAAGTTCTATCGTATTGCTCTCCATAATATGTCTGTCTATCAATTTACCTGTAACATCGTATATTTCCACTATTGATGTTTGGTCGTCGTCATCGCTTCTGACCAATTCGATGGTGTACATATTGCCTTGCGATACCGGCGTAGGATACAACAGATTCTTTTTTATCTTTCGCAAGTTCAAGGTTAGAGGACAGCTTTCCCGGTAAGTGCCGTCGGCAAAGAATGCGCGAACATGGTAGTCGCCAATCAAACCGTTGGGTTCTACATAGTATTGCGACGAAGATTGAGCCGCTATCGGTTCGCCGTTTTTGTACCATTGATACCTCACGTAATTTTGACCGACGCCATTCACATAGATAACATCTTCCCATTTTGTGTCAATAAGAATATGATCGTTTAATTCTATTTCGATGACTTCGCCGATAACGGCAGTACAAATATTGCTGACTTCCACATGATATTCTCCCTCCATAGACGACAGGAATATCTCTTCGTAAGTTGTTGATGTTGCGCCGGCTATCGGGTTGCCTTCGTAATACCATTGATATAACAGATTGCTTCCGTCAGCCGTTACTGTCAAGGTCATAACATCGCCTTGGCAATAATATGCCGACGTCGACAAATCGGTGATAACAGGCATTTCTGCAATAACTATGCTAAACGGATAGTCGGTTACACAGATACCTGTTCTGATTTCTACCGTACCTGTATACGTTCCGGGAGCAGCCGTATTCGGTATCTCGATTTCTACGAACGAGGGCAACAGAGTATCGAATTGGCTCATCGGAACAAAACCTGCTCCCAAAGCCTCTGCACCATAGTAAACTCTGTACTCCATGCCTGTTGTCTGTTGCGTTTGATACGGTATGGATACCATCGTATCTCCGTAACACACTTCATTGAGCAGCTGTACCTGTATATGATTCGCAGGCTGTACTTCCACTATTACCACCACCGGAGAAGCGGTGGAGCAACTGCCGTCGGCAGGAGTAAGCATAAACTCGTAGCTTACCGTTACACTGTTCAACGAAGTATTGGTCAGGATTTCACTTATCGCCTGCGATGCACCAACTGCCGAGTCGCCTCCGTTTATCGCCGGATTGGGCAATCGTTTCCATCGATAGTTTACATTCGGATAGTCGCTGACAGCCGAATAAATAAAGACATTGCCCGAACAGATAATGCCGCCATGTAAGGACGATACTAAGGTCGGAGCTTTATTTATCGTTACCGTCAACGGATATATACCACTCTCACACAAGGTTACCGTATCTGCAAAGCGTACATAGTACGTTGTGGTGGTTTGAGGACTTACAACAGGCGAACTCAACGGAACTATTCCCAGCAGGTCTCTATAGAATCGTACTTCCGTATTGACCGACAAATGAGACACCCCAAGAGACAAATCTGCCGAAGTACCTTCGCATATTGCCGTATCTGCAATTGCTCCCGCAGGAACACTGCATGCCGTATCCTGCAACGTTATCTCATTCGACCATACCGAACAATCGCCTTCCATTACCAGCAATCGATATTTTCCGGCTATGTTTGTTGTAAGGTCTCTTTGATTTCCTGCCGGAACGCTTGCATCTCTATACCACAAATAAGTCGGACTGCTAAAGTCTGTTTCGTTCTGTATGGACAGATAAACCGGAGTACCTCCATAGATATTACCATTTGCAGGGTTGGAGGTTATCGTCGGAATCATTATACCGGTATTGTCGTATGTTACATAAATCATATTACTTACCGATGTACAATTGCCTTCCGTTACGATTAAACGGTATTCGCCTGTATCATTTACGGTGTAAACAGTTCCCATTGCCTGCGGAACAGCTTCTCCGTAACGATACCATTGATAGCTTGCCTGACCGTAGTCGAGTTCATTATCCAGACTTAACACCACTACGCCGTTTACTCCGCAGAGCTTGGTATTTCCCGATAGCGATGATATCTGTGCCTGTAATATACTTGACTGCGAAGGTATCAATGTATATACCGCCGATACCGAAGAACAACTGCCTTCTATCACTGCCACCATATAATCGCCTGCCTGAGCAGCTACATATATTTCAGAGGTTCCCCTTTGAACTTCAACATTACCGTGATACCATATATATTCGGCATTGTTGTAATTTGTGTAATTACTTACTTTCAACATAACGGAACTTGCTGATGCACAGATGACACCGGAAGATGGAATTGCTTCTACCACCGGTTTTTCTATCGAACTTGGCTGTCTGTTTATATTCTCTGCCACAGATAAGGTCGTACAATCGCCGTCTTTTACCTCTACCCGGTAAATTCCCCGATCGGTTGCCTCGTACCAAGGTTGGTTGGCGCCGGCTATCGGAACATTTTGGTTATACCATTGATAAACCGCCATAC
>JAIRTU010000217.1 GCA_031254735.1 Bacteroidales bacterium
AATTTTCTTTGTAGACGTCTTTACGGCATTGTTGTCGATTGTTTTTTTGTTTTTTATCCCTGTAAAACATAATGACGAACAAAAAACCGTTTCGCTCGGTTATTCCCAAGAGATAAAACAGGGATTGCAGTATGCGAGAAAAAACATATTTGTTCGGGAAATGCTGATATTATATGCTTTTTATTTCCTTTTAATATCTCCTGCGGCGTTTTTAAGTCCGTTGATGGTGGCTCGTGTGTTTGGCGAAGAGGTCTGGAAGCTCACCGCCAACGAAATTGCGTTCAGTTTGGGGACGATGTTTGGCGGATTGCTTATTGCCAAATGGAACGGTGAAAAAAACAGGATCAATGCCATTGCTCTTTCCTGCTTTATCATCGGGATTACCAATTTGGTGTTGGGGCTTGGCGGTTTTTATATCTTTTTGGTGATGATGCTTGTTATGGGAATATTTGCTTCTTTCTTTTCTTCGATAGAGATGACGCTTTTTCAAGAGAGAGTGGAAGAAAACATGCAGGGCAGGGTTTTCAGTCTGGTACAAATGGTTGCCACAACGGTTATGCCTGTGGGAATGTTGCTTTTTGGACCATTGAGCGATATTGTAAATGTACGATTTTTGTTCGTCTTTTGCGGAATACTTACTTCCGTATTGGGAATGTATATTTTTTGGAACAAACGCCTGAAAAAAGCGGTTGGGGAGTAGAGAATAATTTTTTTTGTATTAAAAACATTTAAACATACACAACATGATAACATTTGTACTTTCTATTGTATTATTGATTTTGGGATATGTTATTTACGGAAAATTGATAGCCAAAAATTTCGGGGCAGACGCCACCCGCAAAACACCGGCTTACGAAAAACAGGACGGAATAGATTATGTTCCCCTGAAAACATGGCGGATATTTATGATTCAATTTCTAAACATTGCGGGTTTGGGACCTATTTTCGGGGCAATAATGGGGGCAAAATTCGGGACGGCTTCTTTTTTGTGGATAGTTTTCGGCTGTATTTTCGGAGGTGCTGTTCACGATTATTTGGCGGGAATGATTTCCTTGCGTAAAGGCGGAGTAAGTCTGCCCGAAATTCACGGAGAATATTTGGGAAAAATACCCAAACAGATCATGCGGATATTTATGGTGATATTAATGATATTGGTGGGTGTGGTTTTTGTTGCCGGACCGGCGGGCTTGCTGGCAGATCTAACGCCCAATTATTTAGACGCCATGTTTTGGATTGTGATTATTTTCATCTATTACATTTTGGCGACATTGCTTCCTATCGATAAAATTATTGGAAAAATATATCCTGTTTTCGGATTTTGTCTGCTGTTTATGGCTTTCGGCATACTGATTGCCATTCTTGTTTACCAACCTGCACTTCCCGAAATTTGGGACGGATTGCAAAACAAACACCCGCAGGCTGCCGGTATGCCGATTTTCCCCATGATGTTTGTTTCTATTGCGTGCGGGGCGGTATCGGGTTTTCACGCAACGCAATCTCCGTTAATGGCTCGTTGCATGAAGAACGAAAAGTATGGTCGTCCTGTTTTCTATGGCTCAATGATAGCCGAAGGAATTGTCGCTTTGATATGGGCAGCCGCCGCTTCGTATTTCTTTTTTGAAACCGAACAGGGAAAAGAAATCTTCGCAACAGGAACCAATGCGTCGGTGGTGGTGAATGCCATTACAAAAGAATGGTTGGGAGCGGCAGGAGCCATATTAGCCATTGTCGGTGTGATTGTAGCGCCAATCACTTCGGGAGACACCGCTTTTCGTTCCGCACGACTGATTATTGCCGATTTTTTACGCTACGACCAAAAGCCCGTACGGAAACGGTTGTTTATTGCCGTTCCCATGTTTGCCGTTGCTTTGCTCATTCTTGTTTACAGTCTGATCGACAAAGACGGATTTGATATTATTTGGCGATATTTTGCATGGGCAAATCAAGTGTTGGCGGCTGTTACCTTGTGGGCAATAAGTATTTATATGTATCAGAAAAAGAAATGGTATATCCTTTCGCTGATACCTGCTTTGTTTATGACAATGGTTTCCGTTACGTATATTTTGATCGCTCCCGAAGGATTTGGCTTGTCGCATATTGTTTCTTATTGGTTGGGCGGCGGCGTTACTCTTTTTGGTTTCATTCTTTTTGCTCGCTATGCGATGCAATATAAAAAGGTAAATTTTTTCGGGGAATAAATAATACCCCAACAGATCATGCGGATATTTATGGTGATTTTGATGATTGGTGGGTGTGGCTTTTGTCGCGTGAAAAGGATTTACCCTGACTTTGTGTAAGAACAAAGAAAAAGCAATATCTTCGCAGCGTAAAATTTAATAAATAAATAATAATGATATGAGAACGTATGTATCAACAAAGCAGGAGAAGTCGCAGGCGCTGCACGGCTCGCCGAAAGCGGCTAAACAGGCAAGTATCGCACAGTTGCTGAAAAACTACGGCAATACTGCGCAACGGGAATCTTTATCCGAAAAAGATTAAGAAATGCCGTTACAGGCAAAACCGGAAAACAAAACGGGTTTGCCCGATAATCTGAAAAGCGGGGTCGAGGCTTTGTCGGGCTACAG
>JAIRTU010000119.1 GCA_031254735.1 Bacteroidales bacterium
GCAAAGATACAATTTTTTCATTTTGTCTGAACTATGCTTTTTTGTTGTTTGAACTATGATTAAATTGTCTGAACTGTGATTTTTTGTGATTTATGTGATTGCTGTGATTAATTCAAACCATTGAGGTTTTAAAAACCTCAAAGGTTTAATCTGCACAAACGAAACAACAAAGCGTCATTAACCATTAACAATTGACAACTAACCATTATAAAAAATCACAGTACAGACAATTTAATCACAGTTCAGACAATTGCATAACTAACCGGTTACCACTTACAACTAATCACTAAAAAATACGTTATCTTTGCATGCACAATATTCAAAACGAAAAGAAAGTAAAAGCGAACATGGAAAAATTGACCAAACAACAGATAGATGAAGCCGTTAAATTGCTGAAAATGCCGGCAGACAGCAAATTGATCACACATTTGAATGCCTGTGTGCATTGCGGGTTGTGTGCAGAGAGTTGTATGTTTTACAGGACGATGAAAGAAAATTCGTTTATCCCGGCGTGTAAAGTCGATTTGGTTGCCTCGCTGTATCGCCGTTACTGCACGCTGACAGGCAGGGTTGTGCCTTTTTTGACCAACGCCCGCGAACTCGACGAAGAAACTGCCGAAAAGATGACAGATATGCTTTTCGGGTCTTGTACAATGTGCGGACGTTGTGTAAAACACTGTTCCATAGGCGTTGACATTCCTTACATTGTGCATGTGGGTCGCCAAATGCTTGCCGCCATGGGTTTAGTGCCGCCCACGTTGCAGTCGACCGTGGATGCGGCTCTTGAAACAGGAAACAATATGGCTATTCCTGCCGAAGATTTTACGGATACATTGCAATGGTTGGAAGAAGAACTTATCGATGAATACGGCTCGCAAGCCCGTATTCCGCTCAACGAGACAGGGAAAAGGGTCTTGTATACGCTGAACCCCAGAGAACCGAAGTTTTTTCCTTTGTCGATTTCCGCTATGGCGAAGATATTTTTTGCGGCAAAAGAAAGCTGGACTATCTCTACCAATATGTACGATGTAACCAATTATGGATTGTTCAACGGAAACAACGATCAAGCCAAGCAGATAGCCGAGCGTCTGCACGACGAAGTCAT
This sequence comes from Bacteroidales bacterium, assembly GCA_031254735.1. Next base: position 1,106 of record JAIRTU010000119.1, read on the forward strand.
CGACATGCAGGCTCAGGTGCTTGTGTTGGGCGAATGCGGACACGGAACACGTGCCAATCGTTGGGAAGCACCCAATTATCTGCACCGGAAATACGAGTTTGACGTGATCTCTGTCGTTGAACTTATCAACAAATATATTCGTCGGGGGAGGATACGGTTGGATAAATTGCTGAACCCTGAACTTGTTACCATTCACGACCCCTGCAATCTGGTGCGTAACGGCGGTTTGACGTCCGAAATTCGGTTTGCGGTGCAACATTCGGTAAATGAATATGTGGAAATGAACCCTTACGGCACGGATAATTTCTGCTGCGGTGGGGGAGGAGGTCTGTTGGCGATGAGCGAATACAACGAAAGACGTTTGAAAGCAGGCGAAATTAAAGCGGAACAAATCCGTGCTACGCAGGCAAAAGTGGTGGTTACGCCCTGTCATAACTGTGTAGACCAGCTTACGCAATTAAATCATACGTATAAATTGGGAGTGAAGATTAAAACAATTGCAGAAATAGTCGCCGATGCACTTGTTTTGGAAACCGTCTGAACAATACCTGTGCAATTTCGATGTAAATAGGCTCTCAAACACCGACCGCCGGCATCGAATAGCTCTATTCGCCGCCCGACAATAAAGCGGAAACTACGCATTTCCGCCGAACATCATCAAATAGGCTTTTAAAAAACCGTCAATATCACCGTCCAAAACGGCTTGTGTGTTGCCTGTTTCGTAGGCGGTGCGATTGTCTTTCACCAATTTGTACGGATGAAGAACATAATTGCGGATTTGAGACCCCCATTCTATGCGTTTCTTCGTGCTTTCTATCTCGTTGATTTTAGCATATTTTTTCTGCAACTCTATCTCGTACAAACGCGATTTGAGCATTTGGATAGCTTTTTCTTTGTTTTGCAACTGCGAACGTGTCTCCTGACATTCGATCACCAATCCCGAAGGCTGATGATGCAGCCGAACCGCGGTCTCTACCTTGTTAACATTCTGCCCGCCGGGTCCACCCGAACGAAAAGTATCCCACGAAATATCGCCCGCATTGACGGTGATATTAATATTGTCGTCCACCACAGGACACGCAAATACCGAAGCAAACGAAGTATGACGTTTGTTTGCCGCATCAAAAGGCGACAGCCGAACCAAACGATGCACGCCGCTTTCTCCTTTCAGATTGCCGTAGCCGTATTCTCCGTCCAACTCGATAGTGGCAGATTTTATTCCGGCAACATCACCCTCTTGACGGTCGAGGAGTTTTATTTTGCAGTTGTGCCGCTCGCCCCAACGGATATACATTCTAAGCAACATCTCTGCCCAATCGCAGCTTTCTGTTCCGCCTGCACCGGAATTGATCGTGAGGATAACACTCAAACGGTCTTCTTCGTTGTTCATCATTCGGCGAAATTCCAACTCTTCCACCGCACCGATTGCCTTGTTGTAGACTTCCTCGCATTCGCTTTCGGTCATTTCTTCCATAGAAAAAAATTCAAAAGCAATCACGGCTTCATCTGCCAGCTGTTGTGTTTTGGAAAAGGCTTCCGTCCACGACTTCAACCCGCTGACAGCTTTGAGTTTCTTCTCTGCTTCCTGCGGATTGTCCCAAAAACCGACCGTTTGTGTTTCTTCTTCTTTTTGTTTTATATCTTCGAGCTTACTGTCGACGTCAAAGATACCTCCTTAGCTCACCGAGCCTTTTCGACAAATCTTTTATCAGATCGTTGTTTATCATGATTAACTGTTATTTTTTTGTAAAACAGGGAATGATTCTTCCTGTAACTTTAATATAATCTGCGTAATCGGGTTTGCTGCTCAATTGCTGTTTCTCCATCATCGGAACGCTGACAAATACAAACAGCGCATTGTTGACCAATGGGCAACCTATCAGCCACCAATATTGCGGTGCAATCGAAATATAAATAAAACATACTCCCCACCACATCAATATTTCGCCCAGATAATTCGGGTGGCGAGAATATTTCCACAAGCCTTCGCAACAGACTTTCCCTTTGTGATGCTTGCGAAAACGATGCATTTGAATGTCGGAAACCAATTGCAGCAATGCCGCACCGATACATAATGCAAAACTCAAACAGGTAAATATATTGGCAGAAATATCGACCTGCAAGGTGTAAATGGCAGGAATTAAAGCGATAAAGACAACCAAAGTCGGCACAAAGTGAATGCCTGTAAAATTGACCAACTGCCAGATCTTGGGGTTTTCTTCTTTGAGTTTTGTATAACGCCAATCTTGATGACAGAAGTTGGGAAACGTATATATCCAATTTACTGTCAGACGAACAGCCCAAAACCAAACGGCAATCAGCAACAGTATCGCCGAAGTGCTGAATATTCCGTAATGAAAAGCCAAAAAAGTCAGTATGATGGGCGGTGCGACACTCCAATAGGGGTCGTAGGCAGACGAATTGCCAATCCACCACCCAAACAACCATATTACAACCGTAGCGACAAAATCGGCAAGAAAGAGAAACAGTATATCCTCTCCGCTTTTGTTGAAAGAGAAGACAAAAATGCCTGTCAAGGTCGCCACGACATACATTAGCACAACGATTAGATAACTCGCACTCTTGGATTGTTTGATTTTGTTCAGCATATCGACTGTTGTTTATTTTTTTATTCCCGATAATTACATTCATTTAACGGACAAAATAAGTTTTAGTATAATTCCGGCGATTTTTATTTGGCAACTCATTGTTCATTTTCTCTTTGAGATTGTTTTCGTCTTTGTGTTGCCTCGCTTTTTGTTGTGGCACGGTTGAAAGAAAATTTTTCGGAATACGTTTGCAGAACAAAAAAAGTTATATTTTTGCAGACCATTTAAAAAAAACATACGGCGTTGCTATACATTATTTATATATAAAGAAAACATAAAACACGATGAATGAAATTTTATTTTTAGGCGGATTTCTTATTTTGATAGCTCTTTTTTTGGCGTTCGACTTGGGTGTTGTCAACAGGAAAAATCATGTGATTTCTTTCAAAGAAGCCCTGACGTGGACTTGTATTTGGATAGGAATGGCGTTGCTGTTCTATGTTTTTCTTCATTTTCGAGCCGAATGGATTCATGGCATAGACACGTTGGAAAAACTTCAATATATAAATGCAAAACACAAACACGGCATTGTCATCAACGAGGTGCTTGGTTTTGAAGCCAATCTGGAAATGTACCGCAAGGCGATGTCGTTGGAATATATTACAGGCTATCTGATAGAAAAGGCGTTGTCGGTAGATAATATTTTTGTGATGATAATGATATTTTTGAGTTTCAAAGTCGAGCCGAAGTATTATCATAAAGTCTTGTTTTGGGGGATATTGGGTGCTGTGGTCATGCGTTTTCTGTTCATTTTCTTAATGGCGGCTCTTGTGCAGCGGTTTGCTTTTATTCTTTGGCTGTTTGGCGGAATATTGATTGTTACAGGCGTTAAGATGTTTTTGGAACGGAACAAAAAAGAAGCGATCAACATGCGCAAACACCCTGTTGTGCGTTTCTCCTCGAAATATCTGCCGGTAACACGTAATTTTTATGAGGGGAATTTCTTTGTCAAATTGCGTGGACGGCATTTCTTTACGCCATTGTTTTTGGTGCTGCTGATTATTGAATTTTCAGATGTTATTTTTGCCGTCGATTCTATTCCTGCCATCTTTTCGGTAACGTTAGATCCGTATATTGTTTTCTTTTCCAATATTTTTGCCATTTTGGGATTGCGTTCTTTGTTTTTTGTTTTGAGCAATGTGATGGACAAGTTTTCGTATTTAAAAACAGGGCTTTCGGTATTGCTTACCTTTATTGGCGTGAAAATGCTGTTGCACGGAATTTTCCACATCACCATAGGAACAGGGCTTTCGCTGTTGATCATCGTAGGCATTTTGAGCGTTTGTATCATCGCCTCTGTGCTGTTCCCTCCGAAAAAACGAGCGGTGAATAACGAATAATGTGTCCTTTCATAAATGAAGTCGACAATATTTTGTTGCAGACCGCAAAGCGAGGCAATATGCCGCTCTCATCTGCCGAAAAGCGGGATTTCTATACAATTACTTTGCGTGTTTTGTTCTTTTTATGAGTAAAATCAGATGAAAAAAACAATGGTTTTGGTGGCGGTAAAAATATTTTTACTATCTTTGCTCACAAATTTCAAATCTATTTATGAGTAGTACATTACAAGAATTTGACGGTGTTATCGCTTTGTGCAAGGACATTTTCCTCAAGAAAATGCACGATTACGATACGGCGTGGCGTATATTGAGAACATCTTCCATCACCGATTTGATTTATATCAAAGCTCAACGGATCAGAAGCGTACAGGAAAAAGGCGTATGCAAAGTAGATGAAGATATTCTGTCCGAGTTTCGGGGAATTATCAATTATACCGTTATGGCTCAAATTCAGCTTGCTTCTTCTCCCGTTTCGATGAAAAATATCTATTTGTCGCACGAAGAGATTATTGTTATGTACGATATGTATGTTCAGAAAGCAAAAGACCTTCTCTCGGACAAAAATCATGATTACGATGAAGCGTGGAGAGACATGCGTATAAGTTCCATCACGGATATTATTCTGATGAAATTGCTTCGCATCAAGCAGATAGAAGATAATAATGAAAAAACACTTATCTCCGAAGGCTTGGATGCCAATTATTACGATATTCTCAATTATGCTGTTTTCGCATTGATAAAATTAACTTAAAAAAAATATAGGCTTATGAAAAAATATGGCAGAGACTTATCTAAAGAACACAAAACGACCATGTATTATGTTCGACACATATCCCGCATTTTGATGGGGTTGCTTTTTATCTTTTCGGGATATGTAAAAATGGTTGATCCTTATGGATTTGCATTAAAGATAGAAGAGTATTTTATTTCGTTTGGCATGGATTTTATGACGCCCTCTTCCATGTTCTTTTCTTTCCTTGCCGTAGGTGCGGAATTTATTTTGGGATGGGCGCTTTTGTTTGGCATACAGATGCAGTTGGCGGCTTGGGGGCTGTTGGCGTTTATGGTATTTTTTACCTTGCTGACGTTTTGGCTGGCTTATGCGTTGGATATTGTCGATTTGGTCAATCGTTTGTTCGGGACAGGATTTGAGGTTTTTGTGGTAACCGATTGCGGCTGTTTTGGCGATTTTGTTAAATTGGACAACTACCAAACATTCTACAAAAACATCATTTTCCTTTTCTTTACGCTGATTATTTTTGCGCAGCGTAAAAAATACAAAACCACCAAATGGTATTATATCACGCAATGGTTGCCCATGGTTATGGTGGGCGGATTTGCTCTTTTCACCATGCTGTATTGTCTTCGTCATGAGCCGTGGCACGACTTCCGCCCCTGGAAAGTGGGAAATTATATCGCGGGAGAGACCTATTCGCAGGCGCCGGAGGTGGATTTTGTTTTTCAATACAAAAACAATATCAATGCCTCGATCATGGATATTTCGATGGAAGAACTTATCGAAATATCGGACGATTCTATCCGTTCGGCAGATTTGGAAAACAATTACACCTTTATCGGTCGGACAGAAAAAATTATCAAACCTGCCATTTATGCGCAGCTTGCCGATTTTTCGATGACCGACAGAGAAACAAACGAAGATATAAAAAACGAGGTTATTCTCTCAAATGACTATACCTTTATTATATTTATGCGTGATGTGGCAGAAATTACGCCCGAACGTTTCGAGCCTGTAAAGACATTCATGGAAGCATGCGACGCCCGCAATTTGGCGTATTATGTACTCACAGGTTCGTTGAAAGAAGAAGCAGATGATTTTAATGCGGCAAACAATGCCGATATACATTTTTATTACAGCGATATTACTCCGCTGAAAACGGCTGTTCGGAACAATCCGGGAATTGTCCTTATAAAAGACGGCTACGTGCTCGACAAATGGGCGTTTTTGGATATTCCGCCTGTGGAAAAAGTTACGGCTTCCCTGCGAAAGTACGAGCGGCAACTGGAAAAATACAAGGTGAAAAATCCTCCGATTGTTTTTGAAGAAGATGTGGTGATTGAAGGTAAAACTGTGGAAAACGACACGATTGTTGAACCAAATCAAGATATTAATATTGAATAAAAATAGAAAGAATATGTCTGAACCCATTTATCCCGCTTCCGATATACAGTTTTTAACCACCGATTCGGAAATAGAATACGCCATAAAAGTAATGCGGGCAAAAACGGCTGCTTACATTATGGACAATCAGTTGAAATCGTTGGTGATAGGAATATCCGGTGGCGTCGACAGTGCTTTTGCTGCCGCTTTGTTGCGTCCGGTGTGCGATTTTACCAATACGAAACTCATTGGGCGATCTATTACGGTCGAAACCAACAAAGAAGATGAAATAGAACGTTCCAAACAGATAGGCGTGTCTTTTTGTCATGATTTTCAATATGTGGATTATACCTCTTTATATAATGTATATAAAGAAGTGCTTCCGGATATTGACGCCGATCTGCCGATAAACAAACTGCGTATGGGCAATTGCAAAGCCCGCATACGGATGATCTGCCTCTACGATTTGGCACAAATGAATAAAGGTATTGTTATTTCTACCGACAATTTCACCGAATACCTGACAGGTTTTTGGACATTGCACGGCGACGTGGGCGATTTTGCTCCTTTTATCAATTTGTGGAAGACCGAAATTTATGCGGCGACACGTTTTTTGTGCAATCAGCTGACAAAAGAACAAGCCGATACATTAATTAAATGTATCGAAGCCGTTCCCACCGACGGATTGGGAATCAGCGTTTCCGATTTGGAACAGTTGAAGGTGGATTCTTATCAGGAAGCCGACCGAATTTTGGCTGCTTATTTGCAAGGAGACAAAACGAAAGAAACGCATCCTGTGGTTGAACGCTTTCTTGCTACAAGCTATAAACGGAAAATCCCCATTTGCATAGGCAGAACGGCGTTGTTGAATAAAGAATAAAAAATAATGAAATTTAAACTCATTCCGCATAAGGACGTAAATTACTGATACTTATATGTTTATAGATGATTTTTGATCGATTATTGCCGGTTGTAACCAATAAAATTTTAAAAACAGGTAAAAACATTCAATAAAAATAGCTAATTTTGAAAGTTGAAAATACTATGTTTGTTTGTGGTAAATTTATAGGATGAATATTATAGAGAAAATTAGATAAATAGAAAGAGGAACGCTCATTAAATCAAGCTGTTATGGTACAAAGGAAGTTATACATTTTTTTTATTTTGGTAGGAATTGTCGTGTTGGGATACGGACAACAAGAGCCTCAATTTACGCAATATATGTACACAATTCTTCCAATTAACCCCGGTTATGCCGGGCAAAACGGAATTTGTGCTTCTGTACATTATCGCCAACAATGGGCGGGCTTCAGAGATATTAACCCCGGAACGGGAGAAGAATTCAAAACCTCTCCCAGAGATGTGGTGGTATCGTTACATACGCCGATAAAAGCGCTTCACGGCGGAGTGGGGCTTACATTTTATAATGAAGCTTACGGTTTTCAAAATGATATTGTGGTAAAATTGGCTTATTCTTTCAAAATGAATATAGGAGGAGGCAATTTGGGGCTTGGTCTTTCGGCAGATATGTTGAGCAGAAAGATAAATAAAAACTATTGGAATCAAGTTACCGGCGATCTTGCCAATGGAAATGGCGTGGACTTGACTCTCATTCAGAATTTGGGAGAATCGGATTTTTATTTTGATGTATCGTTTGGTGCGTATTACACCATGCAAAATAAATGGTATGCAGGGCTTAGTGCAACGCAATTGATTTCAGCGATAGGCGGCGATAAAGTAGAGCAAAAAGGTGCGCGGCATGTGTATGCTTTCGGAGGGTATTCGTTTCCGCTTCCCTCCAATCCGAGTTGGACACTCAAACCGAGTGCTTTGCTGAAAACCGATTTGAAAGCGATGCAGTTGGATTTGTCTCTTATTGCCGATTACGAAGAATTTTTTTGGGTTGGCGGAAGCTATCGTATTATAGATGCGGTTGCCGTTATTGCGGGTATCAAACCATTTGCCAATTCAGCCGTAGATGCATTGAAAGGTTTGGAAGTTGTAGCATCGTATGATATTACAACTTCCAAAATGTTAAATCTTGGACGTGCAAAAACGGAGAAGAGAAGTTATGGCGGATATGAATTTTGTATAAAATATTGTTTTAAAATTGTAACAAATCCCATTGTTCGCGGGTATAAGGGAACAAGGCTTCTTGGAAATAAGCCTATAGAATATTAAAAAAACACAGTGTCATGAATAACAGGATAAATAATAAACGAAACTATCAAAATATGAAAAGGTCACATTTTTGTGCAGCTATTGCGTTGGCTTTATTGGTCAGTGCGTGTAACAATTCCGGCAACGGACAGTTGGTAGGAGTAAAAGATCGTCCTTCGGTGGTGCAGGAAACTCCTTTTGGCATGAAATTTATTGAACATGGACATTTCAAAATGGCAGCCGGCGATCAAGACCCTGCCTATACGCTTACCCACAGTGTAAAAAATGTATCGGTGGCTTCTTTTTTTATGGATGAAACCGAGATCACCAACAATGAATATCGGCAGTTTGTATATTGGGTTCGCGATTCTATTGCTCATATATTGTTGGGAGACGCCAATCTTGACGAAGAAGGAGAATATGCTCATTTTGTTACCTACGGAAAAGGGCATGAAGAAGAAGGCGAGCCGGTAGAACCCCGTTTGATCAATTGGAAAACAAAAATAGATTGGAGTTCTACCAACGAAGAATATCGTGCGGCATTAGAACCGCTTTTTGAATCAAGCATGAGCAATGAGCGTTTTTATCATTATGCAGGACGCGGCTTGAATGTGAAGATGTTGAACTTTGAATATTGGTGGTTCGACAAACGCAATTATCGCGACAGCGAAGACCCCGATGTGGTAGGTGCGGCATTTAAAGATTTTGAAAATATCGATCCGCAAACCGATGATAAGGGAATGTTTATCAATCGTCCTTTGGCGTATGCTCAAGGTATAAAACCGTTTGTTCGCAGAGAAGTTATAAATGTCTATCCCGATACGCTTTGTTGGGTTTTCGATTTTACCTATTCGTATAACGATCCCATGTCGGACAGCTATTTTTCTCATCCGAGTTATGACAACTTTCCTGTGGTAGGCGTTAATTGGAAACAAGCCACCGCTTTTTGTGCATGGAGAACACATATTAGAAATGTATATTTGCGAGGTCTTAAAGGTTGGTCTATGGAAAACGAGTTTCGTTTACCCAACGAGGCGGAATGGGAATATGCAGCCAGAGGCGGCGGACATGCCAATGCGTATACTTGGGGCGGTCCTTATACGGAAAACAAACAGGGTTGTTTTATTGCAAATTTCAAACCGCAACGCGGTAACTACACTGCCGACGGCGGTTTATACCCCATCATTGTAGGGCATTATCATCCCAATGATTACGGCTTGTACGATATGACAGGGAATGTTGCCGAATGGTGTGCGGATGCTTTTAGAGAGTCGGCTTACAATTTTGCTCACGATTTGAATATGCAATATGTATACCATGCCAAAAAAACCGATCCCGAAGTGATGAAACGGAAAGTAATTCGCGGCGGATCGTGGAAAGACATCAGTTATTTTATCAACAACTCTACACGTTCTTACGAATATCAGGATACCGCTAAAAGTTATATCGGTTTCAGATGTGTGCAATCTTTTGCAGGACGTGTACAGGGCGATAACGAAAAAACAGCATCAAACGTTTATTAGAATTAAAATAAAAATAAAGTAAAATAAAGTAAATTATTAACATTAAAATTTAAAGTAAGATTATGGGATTAAATGAGTTAGTTAGAAGTAAGGGTTATCAAAACTTCATGGCAAAGTTGTACGGTTGGGGTGCTGCACTTGTAATTATGGGTGCGTTGTTTAAAATTATGCACTGGAATGGAGCAGGTATTATGCTTTCGTTGGGTATGGGTACAGAGGCATTGATATTTTTCTTTTCTGCTTTTGAACCCTTGCATGTAGAGTACAATTGGGCATTGGTTTATCCGCAATTGGCTATGGGTGAAGAAGGACACGGAGACAAAAAAAGTAAAAAAGTGCCGCATGGAACCGTTACTCAACAGTTAGACCAAGCCTTGCAAGAAGCAAAAATAGGACCCGACCTCTTGGAGAGTTTGGCTTCAGGAATGAGAAATTTAGGCGAAAATGCAAAACAACTGTCGGGAGTTTCTGATTCTGTTGCTGCCACCGACGGCTTTGTTTCCAATCTTACGAAAGCGACCGAATCGGTACGTAACTTGGGAGTTTCTTTTGAAAAAACTGCCGATGTGTTGGGAACAAATTCCAATGCGGCGGAAGAATATTTCTCAAAAGTACAAAAAGCCACACAAATGGTTGACCAATTGGCAACGGTATACGAAGAAACCGTAAACACCATGCACACCGAATCGGGATACATAGAAGGTGTACAACGCTTATCGAAAAATTTGTCGGCTATCAATGCCGCTTATGAATTGCATTTGCAATCAACCACCGAATCGTTGAACGCTTCAAAAGAATTAGACGTCCAAATGAAAGCTACAACTGAGAATTTAACACAATCGGCTCAACAAGTTCTCGCTTATAAAGAACAGGTTGATATGTTATCGCAAAATGTCAGCAAATTGAACGACATTTACGGTAATATGTTGGCTGCAATGAGTAACAGATAACCGAGATTATCTTGGAGTGAATAAAATTTAGTTGTAACAATAAAAAATAATTATATATGGGATCGAAAAATTGTCCGGAAACCCCGAGACAGAAGATGATAGGTATGATGTATTTGGTTCTTACGGCAATGCTCGCATTGAACGTTTCTAAGGACATATTGGATGCTTTTGTTGTGGTAAATGACGGTTTGGTAGAAACAAACAGAAACTTTGAATCGAAAGTAGTTCAAAGTTATGACCTTTTTGACAAGGCGGAAGAAGCCGAACCCGCAAAGGCGAAAGAATTTAACGACAAAGCAAAAGAAATACGGGCGCTGGCGAACGAAATGACCAAATACCTTATATTTGTGAAAGATACAATGTTTGCCAAAGTTGATGGAACAACTTCTAAAGAAGCCGGGGCAAAGACTTTGCACGAGATGGACGGAAAAGATAACTATACCGTGCCTTCCAACTTTTTTATAGGAAATAATAATGACGGAGAAGCCTTTACCATGCATAAAAAAATCCTTGAGTTTAAAGATCAGGTCAAAAAAATTGTAGGCGACCCCGATTTTGCAGTGCAAGGTTTGGAAACCGAAGGTAATTTTGCAAATGCTATCGGCGAAAAAGAAACTTGGGAAAAGCACAACTTTGAAAATATTGTAGCCGCTGCCTGTTACACCCTGTTGAATAAGATGATAGGAGAGGTGAAAAATATAGAGTTTGAGGCTGTTAACAGGCTGTTTTCCGCTATTGATGCAGGAAGTATGAAATTTAATACAGTAAATGCGCAGATAGTTCCCAGCAGTAAAATTGTCTTTTCGGGAAGCAATTACGAAGCAGATGTTTTTGTTGCGGCATACGATGATCGTCAAGATCCTACGGTTTATTGGAAAATGGGACGAGACAGCGTTTCGGAAGGTGAAATAGGTTCTTTGGAAAAGATAGACGGTAAAGAGGGAAAAGTTTTTTTATCTATTCCGACGTCTGCGGTAGGTGATCATAAATTTGCCGGAATTATAGCCATTCAAGGACCGGAAGGTATGGAATATCGTCCTTTTAAGGCGTCTTACACTGTTACAAAACCTTCTGCTGCTATTGCTGCCGAAAAAATGAATGTACTTTATGCGGGTATTAACAATCCGGTTACGATTGCGGCGCCTGTGGCACCTGAAAGATTGCGTATCTCTTGGGGTGGTGCAACGGCTACTTCGCAAGGTGGAGGACGTTATGATGTTTCTGTTCCCGCAAATTTGGCAGGAAAAGAAATTACCATCAGTGTAGGTGCAGAAATTGACGGAAATAACCAATCTATGGGTGCGACTTCGTTTAGAATAAAAGCAGTGCCGGAACCTACT